>CAOKWI010000027.1 GCA_948473115.1 uncultured Lachnospiraceae bacterium
TAATTTATATCCCGCACCATCGGTAAGCGGGAACATTTGACGCACTGAATAATTTGTACCCCGCACCATCAGTAAGCGGCAACATTTTCTGTACTTTTATTGTACGCAGAAAATGGGAAAAAAGCAATGACACATTTTTGAAATTTTGCATTTGGACAGGTATGCTGGCAACAGGACATGGGGGCATTTTATCGCATGCGAAAAGAGCGGATTTTAGTGTCACTTTTTTGGGGTGCAGGACTAAATTCCACTTGGATGAGGGTATATGGAGCGGTCCTGGCAGCCGCCTGTGGATAGTTGTTTTATTTTTTGAGAAGATAGTGCACACACTCAATTTGGTCAGGACGCAATTTCCTGTAAACCCAAAAAAGAGAACTTCATGGCATTCCATAAAGTTCTCTTTTACATTCTATATCAGTCATGCATCAGAATCGTTCCTGACCAAAATCCCGAAAAACTCTCCTACACTGGCGGCTTAATCCTGCAATACCCTTACACACCTGACAACCGTGCGGTAATTGTAATTACTGATCTTAATACCCGTGGTAGGGCTGCTGGCATGGATGACCTTGCCTCCACCGATGTAGATTGCCACATGGTTGATGGTACCTGAGCTGTTCGCGTAGAATACCAGGTCGCCCGGCTTTAAGTCGGATGCGCTGATCTTCACGCCCTCCTTTGCCTGGGAACCGGAGTGATGGCTGAGGCTGACGCCAAACTTCTTGAATACGCTCAGCACAAACCCGGAACAGTCAGCGCCCTTTGTCAGGCTTGTCCCGCCCCATACATAGGGATTGCCCAAAAACTGCTTCGCATACTCTACCAGTTCCACACGGACATCGGATACACCCTGGCCATACAAAAGCTCCGTCATGGTGATGGCTGTGTCCAGTCTCTGCTCCACGGTGACATACTCCGCTGATACATACGCTTCCTCGCCGTCGATGGAAACCTTGATCCATCCCTCCAGCGTCTCCACGTACTCCAGCTCTTCCCCCTTGGGGACCTGGGTCAGGACCGCGCTCTCCGTGTTGGCTTCATCCCTTACATTCAGCCCGTCCGTATTCACAAGCACTACCGTGCGCACCAGGTCATTGGCCGCAAGCTTCGCGTCCGGGCCGGTAAACAGGAATTCCGTACTCACGTATCCTTCCACTTCACCGGATGTAATATGTGCCCATCCGTCCATCATTTCCAGCACTTCACAGGCCGAATTTTTAGGCATCTTGCCCACCATCTTGCTGTCGGTGGAAGGAGCCTCCCTCACGTTCAGGTTTCCGCTCTCCACATTTGCGATACCGATGTTGGTATAGCCCCAGGAAGCGCCCTGTGCCTGCTGTGCAAATTCCTTATATTCCTCCGTGGTATGTGTGGTCTCAAACAAAGACGCCACTCCCGCTGTCTGCAGGACGCTTGTCCCCTCTGACGCACACACGGTCAGGGGCGCCTCCAGTGCCAGGCAGCACACCAGTCCTGCGGAAACCATCGCTACTCTCTTCTTCACCTTAAAATATCTCATGTACCTAATCCCTTTATAAAAATGAAATCTGAATTACAATATTGTTACAAATTTGTTACATCTAAAACAGATTATACCTTTGCAACCAGCATATGTCAACAGATTCCATCAAAAAAGATTAAATAATTCCATAAAAAATAATTAAATAATCTACAAAAATTCTTAAGAAATAGCCTCCAGATCCGCGTCCTTCTCCGCATTCATGACTGCAAACGCAATATTGGTGGCGTGATCCGCCACTCTCTCCAGCCCGGACACCACATCAGAGAATACCATACCGGACTCAGGCGTACACTCCCCCTTGGTCAGGCGGTCCACATGCATCTGCTGCAGCGCCCGCTCCTTCTCGTCTATCTTGTCCTCCAGCGCGATGATATCCTGCATATGGCTCTCATCGCTCCTGACAAACATAGCGATGGAATACTGGATCAGGTTGTTCACCATATCCAGCATTTCACCCATTTCCCTCTGCGCTTCTTTGCTGAATACCAGCCCCTGTTCCTTCCGCTGCCTCGCGGCATCCGCCACGTTCTCCGCATGGTCTCCAATACGCTCGATATCGTTTACCACATGGAACAGCGCGCCCAGACTCTTCAGATCCTCAATGGGCAGCGTGGTCTGGTTGATCTTTACCAGGTAATCGGTGATGGCATGGTTCAGGAAATCAATGTTCTTCTCCACCTCATACACCTCTTCAATATCTTCCTCATCCAGCGTGATCAGGGCATTCATGGCACGGTTCAGGTTCTCACTGGCAAGGGACGCCATACGGTCCAGCTCCTTCACCACCTCGAACACTGCCGTCGCGGGATTGAACACCACCTTGTCACCAATGTACTTCAGCTGATAACTCTCCCTGTAGCCCACCTTCTTGTCCTCGCCGGGCACACACAGCACGGAGAGCTTTACGATCCACTTTGAAAAAGGGAACAGCACAATCACCTGGAAAATCTTGATCAGGGTATGGGCATTAGCCACAAAACGGCCGTTATCCCTGGAGATCGCCCAGATCATCCTGGTCACGGGCTCCTCCGCCGCAAACAGCACCACATACAGCACCACCGTACCGATCACATTGAACCAGAAATGGATCAGCGCCGCCCTCTTGGCATCCTTCTTGCCCGCCAGGGAAGCAAGGAGCGCCGTGGTACACGCGCCGATATTGCATCCTAAGATTATGTACAGGGCAATATGCAGGGAAAGCAGATCCTGGTTTGCCAGCAGCAGCACGATACTGACCGTCACGGAGGAACTCTGGATCACAGAGGTCAGCACCAGTCCCACAAGGGTTGCCACAAACGGATTCTTCAGCGAACTCAGCAGGTTCACCACCTCCGGCACCTCCCGCATGCTGGCCATGGAACTGGACATGGTACTCAGCCCCAGGAACAGAATGCCGAAGCCGATGATGATCTCCGCGAACTTTTTCACCTTTTCCTTGGAACAGAACATGACCACAAGCACGCCCACAAGCAGGATCACCGGCGCATATGCCGACAGGTTGAAGGACACCAGCTGCGAGGTGATGGTCGTACCGATATTGGCCCCAAAGATCACCCCCGCCGCCTGGTACAGATTCATCAGTCCGGCATTTACAAAGCTGACCACCATGGCCGTGCAGGCTGATGAGGACTGGATGATACCTGTAAACACGATTCCCACCAGCATCCCGGAAAAGCGGTTGGTGGTAAAGATCTCCAGGATACGCCGAAGCTTTGCGCCGGCGACTTTCTCGATGGCCTCGCTCATCACGCGCATCCCAAACAGAAAGAGCCCCAGTCCCCCCGCCATTGACAGTAGAATACTTGCATTCATTTTGTGTTTCCCTTCATGATCATACAAACAGGTTTTCGGTTTAAAATCAGTTCTATCTGCAACACTTTCAATTCCATGTCGATTTACAGCAGATACAACCATTCTACGTGAAAATACAAAAAGTTACAATATCTATTTTTATTTTTGGTATGCAGCCCCCGCTTTTATATCCTTTTCCAGCTGCCCGCGCAGGGCCTCCACGCTTTCAAACCGCCGCTCCGGCCTGCTGTATTCCAGCAGGTACACCTCTATGGGCTCCCCGTAAATATCCTCCTGAAAGTCATACAGATAAGACTCCAGCCCCATGACGCGCTGCTCGGTGACGGTAGGCTTATAGCCCACATTGCTGATGGCGCGGTAAAGCCTGCCCCTGTGCCGGACCTGTGAAAAATAGACGCCGTTTGGGGGAAGCAGCTTGCTCTCCCGGGGAAGCAGGTTCACCGTGGGAAAACCCAGGTTCCTGCCCAGCTGATTGCCTTTCACCACGGTGCCCAGCACCGGATAGGGCATACCGAGCAGCTTTTCCGCCAACCTCATATCCCCCTTTTCCACGCAGCCGCGGACATAGGTGGAACTGACCTCCCTTCCATCCAGACAGACCTTGGCGATGGTCTTTACCCGGAACCCCAGTTCAGGCCCCAGCCGTTGAAGCAGTTCCGCATTTCCGGCGCCTCCCGCACCGAAAGACAGGTCGCTGCCCGCCGCCAGGAACCTGGCCTGCATCCGCTCCGCCAGGATCTCTGTGGCAAAGGTCTCCGGCGCTGTCGCCGCAGTCTCATGGGTCATGGGAAATTCGATCAGGATATCCACGCCTGCGCGTTCAAACAGCACATGCTTCTCTTCCTTTGTGGTCAGCTCTTTTCCGTCCGACTGCCCAAAAAGGACTGCCGGCGCCGGGTCGAAGGTAAAGACACAGGCGCAGAGCCCGTCCTTCTTTTTCTCCCGGATCTCTTCCAGCAGTCTCCTGTGTCCGATATGTATGCCATCAAATTTCCCGATAGCCACAGCGGTTTCCCTGTCCAGATAAAAATCCGTCGTATTCGCTATAATCTCCAAACCGTGATCACTCTTTCTCCAAAAACATTTTAACCGGCTTATACCGTCCTTCCGCCTCCTCATAGGCGTAAATTCCAGCAAAGCTTCCGTCAGGGCGGTGGAAACGCACCCACTCCCCTCCGCCGTAGACCTGCTTTTCCTCCGTCTGGCCGGGGTAAATGGCATTCCCGTTCTCCAGGAGCCTCAGAGCCTCCCCGCTGACACGCAGAACCGGGCGGTCCTGAAAACAGCTTTCCACAGGATGCAACGCCTCCGAAAGCCTGCCCGTATCCTTTAATCCCTGGAGCTGCCCCAGCGTGAAGGCCTGCCCCAGGCCGAACCGTCCCACCCGGGTGCGCCGCAGGCTCCCCATGGTTCCACTGCAGCCCAGCTTATTCCCGATGTCCGCGCAAAGGGTACGGATATAGGTTCCTTTCGAACAGACCACCCGCATTTTCACCACCGGTATTTCCAGTTCCAGGATCTCCAATTCGTGGATCACGACAGGTCTCGCCCTGCGCTCCACTTCCCTGCCCTCCCTGGCCAGTTCATACAGCCGCCTGCCGTTTACCTTGAGGGCGGAATACATGGGAGGAACCTGGTCGTAATGACCCACAAAGGACATACAGGCCTCCCTGATCTCTCCCTCCGACGCTTCCACGGAATGCCTGTCCAGCACCTGTCCGGTGATATCCTGGGTGTCTGTCTCCACACCCAGAAGCAGCTCCGCCACATATTCCTTGTCCTTGTCGGTAAGCAGATCGCAGAGCTTCGTTCCGCTGCCCAGGCATATGGGCAGTACCCCTGTGGCCATGGGATCCAGGGTTCCCGTGTGCCCGATCTTACGCTGCCCGCAGATCCCCCGCATCTTGGCCACCACGTCAGCGGAAGTAAAATCCGGCTCTTTATCGATTATAATAATTCCGTTCATTCTGATTCCAGTTCCGTCCCTGCACGTCAGCACCCATTGTTCTGAAAGAAATTTCATCTGCTCAGGCCGCAGCTGAAATTTATTCCACCTGTGCGGTTGCAATCCAATGACCTGTCTGCATGCCATTTATGGCAATGCAGACGAGGCGTTGGATTAGCAACCCACTCTCAAGAGGGTGTGTAAACACCCCTCTTTATGAGCTAAAACGCGGATGCGTAAGCAGCCGCAGGAGCGCGTAAGCGCGGGTTTTGTGAATGTGAGAGTCAGGTTGGATGCTCCTTGGAGCGTCCAACCGCACAGGTGAAATTTCTTTCGGGTGCTTTCGTTCCGGGACTGTTTTTGATTCCAGTTCCGTCTCAGATATTATCTAATTGCTTCTCAATATGTAGGGAAAGATTGTTCACGCAGTCATGAAAAGTTCCCCGCATGGTACAGCCCGCGGCCCGGGCATGACCGCCGCCGCCGAAAAAAGATGCCACCTCGGCCGCGTTGACCTTCTCGCTGGTGCGCAGACTTACCTTATATTCCAGCACATCCGTCTGGTACATAAAAATGGCACAGTCGATCCCGCCTATATTGCGCAGCTGATTCACGATGCCGTCCAGGTCTTTCGGTTCCGCGTCGTAGAACTGCATCACCTTCCGGTCTATGCAGCTGACAATGCATCTGCCTTCCATAAACCGGATGCTCTCCAGCAAAGCCCTGCCCATAATGTTCGACTGAATGTAAGTCTTCTGGTAAAAGGTCTCCTGGATCAACCTGGGGAAATCAAAGCCATAACTGATCAGCTTCGCTCCCTTCTCCATGGTGGCGGGAGTGGTATTGGAATACTGGAATATCCCCGTGTCGTGGATGATCCCCACATACAGCGCCATCGCCAGCTCCCTGTCCAGCTTCTCCCCATCCATCAGGTCATAGAGAACCTCACAGGTGGAGCCAATCTCCGGTGCGATGTGATTCAGGTCGCCGCAGCCTTTGTTTGTGATGTGATGGTCAATATTGATCCTTTTCCCCGCCGCCTGGAAATATTTGTAAGCGTCACCAAGACGGTCCTCTGCGCAGTCCAGTACGATGAAAACGTCAAAGGTCTCCTCCTCGCCGAACATGCTGTCGATCTCATCAAACCCTTTCAGTTCACGGAAAATATCCGCAGGCCTCTCCAGAAACACCTTTACCTGCGCCTGGGGCAGGCACTTACGCAGATACATCTGCATGGAAAGGCATGCCCCCACGCAGTCGCCGTCAGGGCGGATATGACCGCCGACGCCTATTCTCTTCGCATCCTGACATTCATCCAATAAGTTCCATTCCATATAAAAACCTCATTCTTCGTCGTCAGAGACATCCGCACCTTCCTCGCCGGCAGCGCCCTCTCTGTCCTTAATGGTTTCGTTGTCCCTGGCAATCACCTCGTCAATCCTGCGGGACATATTGACACCGTATTCGATGGACTGATCCATAACAAACGTTATCTCCGGGGTGTTGCGGAGATTGATCGTCCTTGCCAGCTGCTTTTTTATAAAGCCTTCCGCACTTTTCAGGCCCTGCAGGGTGGCCTCCCTGACCTCTTCACTGCCCAGCACACTGATCCACGCCTTGCAGCTTTTCAGGTCGGGAGCCACCTCCACAGACACCACGCTTGTCCAGGGACTGATCCGGGGATCCTTGATCTCCCCCCGGATAATCTCCGCCAGCACACGCTGCACCTCCCCGTTGATACGGGTATTCTTAACACTGTTTTTTCTCATATTACCTCACAATATATACTCACGGTCTATGCCATTCCACTCACAGCGCACCGAAAGAATGGCGCATGCCATTCTTTCCGCTGAGACTTAGATTTTCTTAGCCACAGTACTTATGTGGCTTAGAAAATCTTCTCAGCGTGGTACCTCCACCATGATATAGGCCTCCACGATATCCAGCTCCTGCATCTGGTCAAAGCCTTCAAACACAAGACCGCACTCAAAGCCTGCCTTCACTTCCTTCACATCATCCTTGAAGCGCTTCAGGGAAGCAAGCCCGCCTTCATAAATCTGCTCGCCCTCACGGGTGATGCGGATCTTACAGCCTCTCTGGAACGTGCCGTCCAGCACATAGGAGCCGGCGATATTGCCGATAGCGGACGCCTTGAAGATCTGGCGCACCTCCGCATGGCCGATGACCTTCTCCTCGAAGACAGGATCCAGCATACCCTTCATGGCCGCCTCGATATCCTCAATGGCCTGATAGATCACCTTATACAGCCTGATATCCACGCCCTCCCGCTCGGCGGTTGCCTTGGCCGTAGCGTCAAGGCGCACATTGAAGCCGATGATAATAGCGTTGGAAGCGCTTGCAAGCACCACGTCGGATTCGTTGATGGCTCCCACGCCGCCGTGGATACATTTCACTACCACTTCCTCGTTGGTCAGCTTCATCAGCGATTGCTTCACAGCCTCCACGCTTCCCTGTACATCCGCCTTGACAATCAGGCACAGCTCCTTCAGATTACCCTCCTTGATCTGGGAGAACAGATCGTCCAGAGACATCTTGGTCTTAGTATCTTCAAGCATCTTCTCTTTATTCTGCGCCAGGTAGGTCTCCGCATAATTTTTCGCCGTCTTATCATTGTCATGGGCCAGGAATACCTCTCCTGCGCTGGGAACATCGGAAAGTCCCAGGATCTCCACGGGAGTGGAAGGCGTAGCCTCCTTCACCCTTCTGCCCTTATCATCTATCATTGCACGGACCTTGCCGTGGCAGGATCCCGCGGAAATAAAGTCGCCCACATGGAGCGTACCCTTCTGCACCAGAACGGTAGCCACAGGTCCGCGGCCCTTATCCAGCTCCGCCTCGATCACCAGACCTCTCGCACGCCTGTCAGGATTGGCTTTCAGTTCCAGGATATCCGCAGTCAGCAGAATGGTCTCCAGCAGATTTTCAATTCCCTCCCCGGACTTGGCGGATACGGGTACAAACTCTGTGGTTCCGCCCCAGTCCGCGGGGATCAGCTCGTATTCCGTCAGCTCCTGCTTTACCCTGTCAATATTGGCGGAGGGCTTATCGATCTTATTCACGGCGACAATGATCTCAATGCCTGCCGCCTTTGCATGGTTGATGGCCTCAATGGTCTGGGGCATAACGCCGTCGTCCGCGGCTACCACAAGGATCGCGATATCGGTGGAATTGGCGCCGCGCATACGCATGGCGGTAAACGCCTCATGTCCCGGGGTATCCAGGAAGGTGATCTTCCTGTCCTTTACGTTCACAGTGTACGCACCGATATGCTGTGTGATACCGCCTGCCTCTTTATCGATGACATTGGTCTTACGGATGGAATCCAGCAGGGAAGTCTTTCCATGGTCAACATGTCCCATGACACAGATAACAGGCGGTCTTCCCACCAGGGACTCCTCCGCGTCCTCCTCCTCTTTCAGCAGTTCCTCGATGATGTCCACCTTGACTTCCTTCTCGCAGAGAATATCGTACTCCATGGCAATGTTCTCCGCATCCTCATAGGAGATCTCCTGGTTTACCGTCACGATCTTGCCTTCAAGGAACAGCTTCTTCACAATAGCGGAGGGCTGCAGCTTCATCTTGTCAGCCAGGTCTTTTATGGTAATCATCTCCGGCAGGGTGATGACCTTGATCACTTCCTCCGCCACTTCTTCCTTCTTCTTTTCAGGCTTGATGAACCGGCCGGGCCTGTTCTTTACCGCCTCGTCCTCCTCATAGATATGGTCCTTCCTGGAGCGCTTATCCCTCTCCTGGTTGCTTGCGCGCCTCTTTTCATCATCACGCCTCTTTTCCATATCCTTTGCCGGAGCGTCCCCTGCAAAGCCCTTGCCGCCTCTTCCATCTCTGGAAGCGGCTCCCTGTCCGCCATTGCCTCTGTTATCTCTCGGGCCGCCATTGAAATTACGGCCGCCGCCTGCGCCAGCGCCCGGACCGCGGCGATCACCCTGACCGCCCTCAGCACCCGGCCTGCCGCTTCTCTGAAACCCGTTCTGCCTGTCTCCCTGAGGTCTGCCATTTGCGCCTGCGCCTCCTCTTCCCTGATACTGTCCGCGTTCAGGTCTGCTGCCCTGACCGCTTCCTCCCTGAGGCCTGCCGTCGCGACGGCCCTCCTGAGAGCCCCGGCTCTCTCTCTCAGGTCTTTCCTGCCTGTCTGGTCTTTCCTGCCTGTCTGGTCTTTCCTGTCTCTCAGGCCTTTCCTGCCGATCTTGTCTGGCCGGTCTGTCCTGTCTGTTCTGGAATTTTTCCGTCTCGTTCACTGCACTCTGGCGCTGGCTGTTCTGCCTGCTCTGCTGGGCAGGCCTGGAAGGTACCATCTGCACGCTGGGTGTAGGGGAAGGAGGTGTCAAAGGTTTGATCGGACGTACAGGAACCTGCGCCCTGCCGCGGTCATTGCGACCACTGTTCTGTCTGTTCTGTCCCCCCTGAGACCGTCCCTGACCTGACATTTTTGAATTTTGGGGATTACTGACGAAGATGATGTTGGATCTTTTCTTCTTCTGCGCATCCTTATTGGCCTTATTGTCTGCCTTATTCTTTTTGGCGGGATCCTGGGACTCTGCTCTCCCTTCCGCATTTCCCGTCTTTACGCCGGCTTTTTCCGCTTTCTCACCGACATTTCCTGTTTTCACTTCTGCTTTCTCACCGGTGCTTCCCATTTTCATTTCAGCTTTCTCCGCTTTCTCACCGACATTTCCCGTTTTTGCTTCCGCTTTCTCACCGGTGTTTCCCGTTTTTGCTTCCGCTTTCCCTCCGGTGTTTCCCGTTTTTGCTTCCGCTTTCTCACCGGTGTTTCCCGTTTTTGCTTCCGCTTTCCCTCCGGTGCTTCCCGTTTTTGCTTCCGCTTTCTCCGCCATTGCTAACCTGTCTCCCGGCTTCTCAGCTTTCTCCGTTTTCCTTGCCGCGCCTGACCTGCCCACAGCGGTCTCCCCGACAGGCTCTTCCCTGACCCTGCCGCCGCCAAATTCCCTGCGCACCATTTCTGCCGCCGCCTCCTCTATGGAGCTCTGGGCAACCTTTGCCTCGATGCCCTTCTCCTGTAAAAAGCTTAAAATATCTTTACTTTGTTTATCTAATTCCTTAGCGAGCTCATGTACCTTTATTTTCGCCATTCCTTTTCCTCCCATTCCAGTTTCGTCTCTTTCATTCCGATCCCGTCTCCGCGCTACAATTCCGCCTTTATATGTTCCGCTCCTGTTCCAATTGTCTGATGACCGCATCCGCCAGCCCTGCATCACACACGCATATCGACGACCTGAAATCTTTTCCGATGGCCCGTCCCAGGCTCTCCTTTGTTCCGTACCTGACAACCGGGACGTGATAAAAAGAACATTTGTCGGAAAATAATTTTTTGGTGTTATCGGATGCATCCTCCGCAACGACAACCAACATAGCGGAACCTTTCTTCACCGCCTCCAGGGTCTGGTGTTCGCCACTGACCAGGTTCCGGCCTCTCATGGCAATCCCCAAAAGCGAAAAAACTTTATTCTGTCCCAAGCTCCTCAAACTCCCTTTCCAAAGTATCATACACTTCATTTGGAATGCTCATTTTGAAGGAGCGCTCCAGTCCCCTATTCTTACGTGCCTGAACCAGACAATCCCTGCTCCTGCAAATATATGCGCCTCTTCCGTTCTTTTTGCCTGTCGCATCCAGGCAAATTTCATTTTCGGCCGTCTTAAGGACTCTCACCATGTCCTTTTTCCCCTTCATTTCGCCGCAGCCTACACACTGCCTCAAAGGAACCTTCTTAGCCATATATTTTCCTACTCCTCATCTGCATCTTCATATCCGCCTTCCGGCTCATACTCATCAGCTCCGTATTCCCCGGGTTCATATTGTTCCGATCCATATTCCTCCGGTTCATACCCTTCCTCATATTCTTCCTGACCGCCTTCCTCGTACTCATCCTCCTCATAATCCAGATAGTCCTCGTAGCGGAAGCCCGGGGCATCCTTTGCCTGTGTCTCAGACTTGATATCTATCTTATATCCTGTCAGCCTGGCCGCCAGTCTGGCGTTCTGTCCCTCCTTGCCAATGGCCAGGGACAGCTGGTAATCGGGCACCACTACCTTGGCGGTCTTCTCGTCAGGATCCGCGAATACGGCGACGATCTTCGCGGGCGACAGGGCATTCTGGATCAGCTGTCCGGGATTTTCATCCCAGTTTACAATATCGATCTTCTCTCCCCGCAGTTCCTCCACGATGGCATTGACCCTGGCGCCGTTCATACCCACACAGGCTCCCACCGCGTCCACATTGGGGTTGTTGCTCCAGACTGCGATCTTGGTGCGGCTTCCCGCCTCCCTGGCAATGCTCCTGATCTCCACCGTGCCGTCCTTGATCTCCGTCACTTCCGACTCAAACAGTCTCTTGACCAGCTCCGGATGGGTACGGCTGACATTGATGCGGGGACCCTTGGGAGTGCTCTTGACCTCCAGGATATAGACCTTGATCCTCTCGGTGGGCCGGAACACCTCGCCCTTTACCATCTCACTCTCATTTAACACAGCGTCCGCCTTGCCCAGGTTAATGCTGATATTCTTGCCCATATAGCGCTGTACCACGCCGGTGACAACATCCTTTTCCTTCTCATAATACTGATTGTAGATCACGCTTCTCTCTTCCTCGCGGATCTTCTGTAAAATCACGTTCTTCGCGTTCTGGGTGGCAATGCGCCCGAACTCCTTTGACTTGATCTCCACGTTCAGGATATCGCCCACATTTGCCTTCTGGGAAATTTCCCTGGCGTCCTCCAGGGAGATCTGCAGGCATTGGTCCGTCACATCCTCTGCGGACTCAACCACTTCCTTCTCGGCGTATACCAGAAAATCGCAGGTCTCACGGTCAATCTCCACCTTCACGTTATCCGCCTTGCCAAAGTGGTTCTTACAGGCTGTGAGCAGCGAGTTTTCAATGGCCTCAAACAGGGTTTCCTTACTGATTTCCTTCTCCTTCTCCAAAATGTCAAGCGCTTCCATTAATTCTTTATTCATCATATCCTCCATTCCGGCATACGCCAATCTTTTTGTATTTAACAAGTATTCCTTAAAAGTCAAATGCCAGCCGTATCAACGCCACGTCCGGACGGTTAAAAGTCCTGGCGGTCTCCCCGTCCCTTATGACAATGGTATCCGCGTCAAAGCTTTCCAGTATACCGGAAAATTCCTTGCATTTGTCAATGGGCCTAAACAGCTTGATCTCCACCTCCTGGCCGATACTGGCCTGTAAGTGCTTATCCTTCTTCAGGGCGCGTCCCAGTCCGGGACTGCTCACCTCCAGAATGTAAGCATCAGGGATGAAATCTTCTTCATCCAACGCATCCGAGAGAGCCCGGCTCACATTCTCACAGTCCCGGATATTGATCCCCTCCGGCTTGTCAATATAGGCCCTCAGATAGTAATCGCTGCCTTCCTTCACGTACTCCACGTCATAGATGGAAACATGATTGGCTTCCGCTATGGGCGCAAGCAGCTGTTCTGTCCTTGTCTCATACTCTTCCCTGCGGGACATAAAACGCCTCCTTTATCCTGATACTGTTTCTTACAATTCGTTCCTACAAGCAAGTAAGAGTGGCGTGCACGCCACTCTTACCTTAATCGTCATCATTCATCTATTAGCGAGTATAGTCCTGATTTTGGAAAAAGTCAATACTTTTCCATCACTTTTCAATTCCCATAAAACAGATTTTCCAGTCTTCTCCTTCTTTCAGCAGTTCCACAGTCAGATAATCGTTGGAATCCTCCTCGCTTTCCGTAGTTTTAACCGATACAGAGGCAACACAGTGGCCGTCCGTGGGATGGAACCGCACATGAGTCTCCCCCTGTCCCCACTCCCTGATCGCATCCAGGATATCCGTGTCCACATCATACCCGTCCGCCAGGTATGGATCAATGCTGGCATGATCCACGAATGCGGCTTCCAGCCTCGAAGAAAGCCATCTTGCCATTTCTGCTTCCAGGGCTCTTTCTTCTGCTTCCCTATAATAGGCGTTATAGGTTTCGATGAGAGAATCAGTTCCAGCAGATCCAGACGGAATCACGGTAAAAGTCTGCGCCATGGCGCGCAGTTCCACGCCCCAGCCTTCCTGCGCCTCACCGGGACAGGTATAGGAAATACCCCATACCTCCTGATCGTCAGCCAAACGCAGTTCCACCCACATCATCCTGTCATTCGTCTCCTCATACTTCCAGTAACAGCCGTTCTCTTCCTGGTAGCCCTCCCCCAGCAATGCTTCCGCGATCTGCTGTCTGTCAAAACCATAATAATCCGAGCCCTCTGCGCTGAAATTGGCCACCCAGAGTTCCACCTCATGATTGTCCTCGCTCATCCAGCCGTCAGGACCGAAAGCCGTCCAGCCCTCCCGGGGAATCAGGATACCGTAACCCGGCCCCGTCATCAGCCGCGCAGGTTCCGACTCCGGCATTCCCTCTTTCATGTAAATCAGGCGGTATGTGTTTTCCCCTTCCGCAGACAGGCCTGTTCCACCCGCACTTCCGGATTCGCCATTGGCATCCGCGCCTGTGGCCGTTCCCAAACCTGCACTGCCGTCCATGGCTGTGCCTGCTCCCGAGGCTGCATTGCCGTCCATGCCTGTGGTTGCTCCAGAGCCTGTATTGCCGTACAAGCCGTCGATTCCTGTGAAAGTCCCCACAGGGGGATCCATAGGCAATGCGTCATAGGCGCCCACTTCCGGCAGATCCTTATCCCCTGCCGCAGGATCCGCCTCCGCCCTGGACGTGGTGGCAAATATGCATCCTACCGTCAATACCATCATCGCTGCTATAACTATTGTTATTTTCCTTTTCTTTTTATATCTCATAATCGCACCTACTCTCTCTTCCACCGCGCTCTTCCCGAATCCGCTGTACAGCGGCATTGAAAATTGTCTGTCCTCCTCCATGCCGATCAGGGTCAGCGCATATCCCTTTCTCGCTTTTGTTCCGAAAATGCGCAGCACTTCCTCGTCACAGGACAATTCCAGATCACGGTTCATAAACACATACATCATCCATACCAGGGGATTAAACCAATGCAGACACAGCGCCGCTGCCATGGCAAGCTTCCAGGCCCCGTCAAACCGGCGTACATGCACCAGTTCATGCTGTAAAATATACTCCATTTTATGTCTGTCCTCCTGCAGCAGCTGTTTTGGCAGCAATATCACAGGGCGGACAACCCCATAGGTCAGAGGCGAGGAAATCCTGTCAGACTGACATATGCTCACCTTCCGGAGCAGCCTGTTTCTTTCCAGCCACTGCTCCGCAAACAGGTCTTCCAGCGGCAGCGCCGTCCTGAACCGTCCCAGACAGTAAAGATACAGCGCCAGAAAAATTGCCGCACAGATCACGGAGCCTGTCATGCCAGCTTTCCGAAGCAGATCCCCTTCCTGCAGACCGCGAAAGAGCTCCCTCCCTGACCATCCGCTTTCCATTGGCCTGCTGCCGGCGATGCCGTCCCCAGTCCTGTCAGGAAAGCTTCCGCCGGTGGTTTCCCGGCGTCCCGGATTTCCCTCTGACCCGGTATTTTTTCCGGACATGATCTTCTTTCCAGGCTCAGGGCTTTCCCCTGACACGATACTTTCCCCAGGCACAGGATTTTCTCCGGATACGAGGTTTTCCCCGGACATAGGGTTCTTCCCGGACACAATACTTTCTCCGGAGTACAGCCCCCCTGAAAACAGTTCCGCCAGAAGATTCACCTGGGATTCTTCACTGTCCGCCAGCAAGCGCTCCTGGATCACAGAGGCTATGCTGAAAGGAGCATCCACAGAAACGGGCACAAGCAGCCTCAGAAGCGCCATGCACCACAGGATCGAAAAGGTGCGCTTGGGCAGCCTTTTTTTCAGCAGCAGCCTGAGAAACAGCACAGTCAGGATCAGGATGCCGCCATAGATACTCATATAAAGTAAATTCACCCTCACCAGACTCATTCCGACTCCTCCACCAGCTGTTTCAGCTTCCCGATCTGCTCCTTCGACAGCTTCTTCCTGCCGATCAGCGCCGCGAAAAGCTTATCCGCCGAACCGTCAAATATCCTGTCGATCAGCTCGTCCGTCTCCGCCGCCTGAACCTCCTCCCGCGGAATCAGGGCATGACACATGAAATTGGGCTCCCGCCGTTCAATGGCCCCTTTGCCGATACACCGTTTGATCAGCGTATAAGTGGTATTCATGTTCCATCCCACCTCTTCCTTTAAAATGTCAGAAATCTGTTTCGCGGTGGTGTCCCCCCGCTTCCACAATACTCCCATCACCTTCAGCTCCGAATCAAATAACTTAATGTCCATACTGCCCTCCTCTGCCGCGCGCCGACTCGCTGTATCCCTTCAAACTACTGTAGTAGTTTGTATCTATACACTACCACAGTAGTTTGAATATGTCAACAGATTTTTCAAGCGCCCTCCTCATTGCAAAAGACCGCTTTTCGTGATAAAATGAAGGACACTATGAAAAACATAAGCCTAAAGATACTGAACTTTTTATTATATACAGCTGCCCTGTTCCTGGCGTGCAACCTGTATGCGGCAGGCAGGATCCTATCCCTGCCTGCGCCGGTTATTCTGTGGATATCCGCATTGTCTGTATACCTGTGGATACATGTTTTCCCCGTGTTCTTTCCCCTGCGGCCCAGGACCGGAAGGCTGAAGGTCTGCTCTGACGGCTGCTGGCTGCTGATCCTTTTTCTGAGCTCCTCCATCTGTTCCGTCGGATTGTTCCTCTGTGGATGCTTCGGGCTGCTGTCCCCAGGCACCCCGGCGGCGAACCCCGGGTTCTGGATCATCAATTCCCTGCTGGCCATCCTTCTGGAAGCCCTGGTTTTCTGGAACGGCATTATCCGGGTCTACACCTCCTCCCTGCAGCTGGGCATCCGGATCCGGGTCATCGGCATTGCCTGCGGCATGATCCCCATCGCCCATCTCATAGCGCTGGGCGTCATTATCCGCACCGTTACAAGGGAAGTATCCTATGAGAACCAAAAGATCTTATTGAATGAACGCCGCGGAAAAGAACGGATCTGCGCCACAAAATATCCCATACTGATGGTGCACGGCGTTTTCTTCCGGGATTTCCGCTACTTCAATTACTGGGGGCGCATCCCAAGGGAGCTGGAGACAAACGGAGCCCGTGTATTCTACGGCAATCATCAGTCCGCCGCTTCCGTTGCGGACAGCGGGAGGGAGATTGCAGACCGTATCTTACAGATTATAAAGGAGACGGGCTGCGAGAAGGTCAATATCATAGCCCACTCCAAAGGAGGCCTGGATGCCAGGGCCGCCTTGCAGCTTCCCGGCATCGCGGGGCACGTGGCTTCCCTGACTACTGTCAGCACGCCCCACAGAGGCTGCGAGTTTGCCGACTACCTGCTCACCAGGATCCCCGCGAAGCAGCAGGCGGCTGTGGCAAGAGCATACAATGCCGCATTAAAAAAAGCAGGAGATCCCAACCCTGACTTTCTGGGCGCCGTGCGGGATCTCACCGCCTCCTCCTGCCTGGAATTTAATAAAAAGACACCCGATATTACAGATGTGTACTATCAGAGCTTCGGCTCCCGTTTAAACCGCGCCGTGGGCGGGCGTTTTCCCCTTAATTTCACCTATGTGCTGGCCAGGCGCTTTGACGGCGCCAATGACGGGCTGGTTGGATACAGATCCTTTCCATGGGGCACAAGATATCAGCTTCTGACAGTGAAAGGCGCCCGCGGGATCTCACACGGGGATATGATCGACCTGAACAGAGAAAATCTCCCTGAGTTTGACGTCAGGGAGTTCTATGTGCAGCTTGTGGCCGGCCTTAAGAAGAAAGGCTTCTGAGACGCTGTTGACTCTATCCTGCGTCTCCCCGTAAAAACAGACCTGCATTGCCTATACAAATTTCTTCCCCGCGGCATTTCCGAAGGCTCCCTTGGAGAAAGGACGTTTATAAATTAACCTGGCAACCAGGCACTGGATCCCGGTTCCCAGAAACAGCAGGGCCACACAGAGTGCAATGGCCGCGGGAAGAGACATCCCGCCCGACATATCTATCCCCAAATTCCCTCCAATGGCCACAAAACTTCCGCCACCGCCGAACATAAATGCCACCGCGACGATGCTAAACAAATAGAATTTGTACAGGAGTGGCGTCATAATGCTCAGCGCCAGCCCCATCAGTCCTACGACAGGCAGTCCGGACCAGATCCGGGCTGCCTCCTGAGGCATACCCCACGCAATCAGCCCGCGTAGCAGCAGCACCATCACAAAGGCCGTGAGATTGCCGCACAGGGAGACAATGGCCACAGCGCCGGTCTGTATCTTCCTCTTATAGGGCGAGGCCTGCACCATCCTGCTGATGTCCAGGCTCATCAGGATCTGGGCAGGGTATATGGCCGCGCAGTACAGAAACAATGCCCCAAAGTCAATCCCGACCTGTATTCGGTATTCTCCCGTTCCCAGTGCAAACATGATCTCAAAGGCAATTCCGATTACCACAAATATAAGTATTCCCCATAAGAGCCGTCTTGCATCCATTCCATACCTTAATAACCTGATATATGTCTTGATATCTTTCTGTTTCTTCTCTTTCACGTTTATACCTCCGCGCGTGCATCGGCACGCATGCCAAGCAATCTTTTCAAATTTATACTTCCCTTCCCTGAATCCGGGCTGTCACCCGCCGCACCATTAACCTGCTGAGCGCCACGGCCAGCGCACCGTACAATACCGTCAGGAAGGCCAGCATGGTCCCAGCACCGTCCCCCGCCAGGCTCACCAGGACAACGTTTATGAAATTAACCAGCACCATCCCTGCCTGCGCCAGGATTGCAATTCCGGTACTCCTCTGTAAACCGTCAAAATGTCTGGTGCCGTGCAGTACTCCCACAATGACACAGTATGTGGCCAGCCCCATGACAAATGACAGCTTCCATCCCGTACACAGAAAGATCATTCCCGGAAAGACCATGCAGTAGAGAAACCTCCTCACCAGGTCTACTGAGACAATCCCCCGCATTACTTCAACACCGCCGCAGGATGTTTTGAAATATCTCAGTCCCTTTCCGTCATCCGAAAGGCATCCTCCCAGCACCCAAAAATCCGTGAACAATTCATAGAGCACAATATAAGCGTTAAATGTAAAATAGAAAGAATAGATTTTCCCATTGTCAGATTGCCCTCCTCCGACATTCCCCGACCATAGTAAGATCCCGCACAGAATCCAGAAGACACAGGGAATCAGCACCACCCCCAGAAGCCGGTAAAGAAATGTGGTATACGCCACATAGCATTTTAATTTCCTTCTCATCTCACAGTCACCCCTTTGCAGCTTTCGAATAATGTTTCATGACCGCCACGCTGATCTGGGTCAGGCTGGGTCTTTCCACACTCACATCACAGCCCGCCAGCCGGTCAAGCATCTCCGCCAGACAAACTCCCTCGAACCCGTACTGGCCGCAGCTGCAGGTGAACAGTTTATCCCGGACTTTCTCCACATTCACGGCATCACCCTTGACCACCACATATTTCTCCTTCAGATCCTCCACAAAACCCTGCTCCACCACCTGACCCTGTTCCATGATGATGGCATAGTCAGTGACATTTTCCATATCCGCCACATTATGCGTGGAAAAGAAAACGCTCCTCTGTCCATCCCCCTCCGTCAGGTATTCCCGGATGACCTCGCAGAGCCTGTCACGCATCAGCGGATCCAGCGGCGAAGCCGGCTCATCCATCAGCAGAAGCCTTGTGTCCCTGGCCAGCACTCCGGCAATCATCAGCTTCATGCGGTTGCCGTCGGAAAGCGCGTGGACTTTCTGTTTCGGATCCCATCCCCCTGCGCCTATCTCCAGATCCCTGCACCATTGTTCGAAGCGGTCCCTGTGGAATCCCCGGAACAGAAGTTCACTGATCTCCTCCACCTCCCTCATCCCCCACTGAGCCACATAATAACTGCCGGGAGCCGTATATCCGATCAGTTCCTTCACATCAGGAATCTCCTCCCTGTCCCTGTCCGTGTACCTGTCAAAATATCTGATCTCCCCCTGATATTGTAACAGGATCCCTGACAGGATATTGAGCAAAGTGGTCTTGCCCGCGCCGTTCTCCCCGATCAGCGCCGTGGCAAATCCCCCGGGTATCCTCAGTTCCGGGATATCCAGCGCAAATCCCTTATACTTTTTCTTGATGCCGCGCGCTTCTAACACATAATTGTTCTCCATATCCATCCCTCCGTCACGACCTCCGCCGCAAGACTTATCTTCATATTTTCCATGATTGCTTCTACATTTTCGTGATCGCTTCCATGCTTTTCCATGTCTGTTTCCTGTTACTCACTTCTCTTGATTTTCAGCAGGGTTTCCAGCGTATCCACCAACTCCCTGTCACTCATCCCTGCAATCTCCGCAGCCGTCATGGCCTCCATCAGGGAGTCCTCCACCTTTCGCATGTGCTGCTCCCGCAGCATCTCGCTGTCCTGGGCATTCACATAAAATCCTTTTCCCTGCGCTGCCGTCACCAGCCCCTCCGCCTCAAGCTGTTCATATGCCTTCATGGTAGTAATGACGCTGATCTTTAATTCCTTTGCCAGCCCCCTGATACTGGGGAGATATTCTCCCTGCCTGTATTTGCCTGCCAGGATATCTGTCCTGAACTGCTCCGCGATCTGCTGGTAAATAGGTTCTCCCGAATTTTGCAATATCCTCATCCGCTCACCTGCCTTTGAAAACCGTATTGTCTTATTACTGTATGCGACTGCTTCTTTTGCTTCTATGTCGCCGTGTCTGTCATCTGTTTTACTGTTTATATGTTATATATACACCATAATCACCGCTGTGTCAATACATTAATATAACAATTTTTGCGCCAAGCGTAAAAAAGCAGCCCCAAGACGAGTATCAGTCCTCATTCTGGAGCCACTTCCAATTACGCATGCCATGTGGTTTATGCGTTTTGTACAGTTAAAAACCCTTATTGAAGCCTTGTTCCCTCCGCTTCCAGCACTGCCTGTACCAGGTAGCGTTGGGCAGGTTTGTCAGCGATACAGGTGGAGAGGGTAATGATCGGTTCGCCGTTCTCTGGCGCGGCCTCCATATCATAGTGCCCCTTTTCCGGCGCGACCCCGCTAATCATCTCCAGATACTCCTCATAACCCTGCCGCGTCTCTGTGTGGAAGTCAAGCAACAGATGCTCATCTGAAAACGGATAGGCGGCAAAAACCCGGTACACTCTCACGGAATCTTCGGTATAAATGTAGATATAGGGATTCTCCTCAAAAAAACTCTTCTCCTCGTAAGCGTGTAATCCGGCAAACATGGAGCCATCACGCATGTTATGCCCGTAGATTACCGTATGATTGTCCGTCCAGTCCCTGCTATTTACGGGCTGGGTGTAAATGCAGCCCGGATAGCCTGTACTCCCGTCAAGATTGTGGGTCAGGTAATAATCCGGCTGGTCGGGATGCTGCACTATGGGATAGTCTATGATCGTGTCGGGAATTGTGAGCCAGGCATATATATGAGGATTATCATCCCTCCTGAGTCCGGCAAAATCCAATTTCTTTTCCGGAACATCATACTCTCCCAGTCCGTATATCGCACCGAAAGAAGGGGATATCCCAATATGCGGCATCTCTCTCTTAGCCATCCCCCGCCGCCACGGGTCCCTTCCCCCATTGCGGCAGACTGTCGTCTCTCGTCCAGCGTTTAACTGTTCCTTTCCCAATACCTGCGGCTGTAAAAGGGAGACAGCAAGCATAAATGCCGTCAGCACCAGCAGCACCGTCATCTGTATCATCCTGCAAAATAAGCTTTTCTTTCCCATCTCTTCCCACACCGCAAAAGAGCTCTCACCGCAGTGAGAGCTCTCTCCCGTTCTTTGTCGCTCTATGTCGCTTTTTTCGTTCTATGATTCCTGTTCGGATTTTCTCCGTTCCCAGAGCACAACACCCGCTGCTCCTGCCGTCATCAGCACCGCCATAACTGCCAGCAGCCAGCCTACGAATCGGTTATCTTCCACAGGCTGTACCAGGCCGGCCACAGGAGATATTGCCGTCACCGCCGCAAGCACTTCCGCCCCGGAGGGATTTTCCTGATCATCCGTATTGCGGGCTGCCTCCACGTGCGGCAGTTCCACATCATTTACCTTCACCACGATTTTGTCCATCGCCGTGGCGTTATAAATGCCGCTTCCCGTGTCTCCGGTCTTGGGACTCTTCGACTTGCCGGAATCCTCTGTTTTGTTGTCTCCGGTCTCCACCACGTTGTCATCACTGTCATTGTTGTCATTGCCGTCATCAGGCTGCTTCCCCGACCAGCCCACTGTGAAGGGACTTGCGCTCATCACATGTACCAGCAGTCCGCTGTTGGTCTTTCTCGGTCTCAGATATTCCAGTGTGCCGGGTTCTTTCCCGTTACATCCCAGTACAACCAGGTGGCTTACCACAAAATCAAAATCTTTGGCGTTAGTATCCTTCGGGTAAGGAAGCAGGACATCCACACCCTTTGCGGGGAAGTTCTGTTCCGTAGCTGACGTCCAGGTCTTGCCGCCGTCCAGACTGATCTTTACCTCTACCTCATACACTGCCGTGCCTGCCGGAGATGCGCCGAGAATCTGGTTTGCATCCGCAGATGCCACGATATCTTTTCCCAGGAACTCCTGAAGTCCTTTTGCATCACTGCAGCCTACCTTAGCCAATACTTCCGCAGGCACGCTTCCCTCCGGAATCCCGTCAGTCACAACAGAGGTGTACTGATCCGGCTTCTTCACGGGAGCACCGGAATTTCCGTTCAGCCTTGCGCCCACGCCTTCGGGAGCGGCATCCGTCAGCGCCAGCAGCCCCTGCATGTTAATGCTTCCGTCGGCATTTCTGCCGCCCTCCCCTAACAGGAACATCGCGTTTTCTATATCGGTTCTCACAAACCAGTCGAGGCTTGCCTCTGCGCCGCTGGCATTCTGCGACTTTGTCCCGTTGAAGAAATAGTTGGTGTCATTTAGAACCTTACTGCTGTCCTGGCTTCCCTTAGGCTTATAATTCAGAGGCACGCTGTTTGATACCTTGTAAGAAAGGATGCCCTCGCCCAGGAAGTCGGTATTTACTGCTGCATTGGTATAAAATGCCACATTGTAGCTCTCATTGTCAAAGGATGTGGAGCGGTATACCTGTATATCGGGACAGCTGTTGGAATCAATTCCCTTGGCCTTATTGTCAAAGGCAACGCTGTTGATCAGCACATGGTAGCCGCTCATGCTGTCGCCGCCCATCTTAAAGCCGTTTCCGTTTCCGGCGTTCACTTCCGCTCCGCTCAGGTCCAGGTCGCCTGCGCCGCCGTCCGCCCTCAGCACGTAGCCGTTCTTGAACGCCACACAGTTCTGGATGGTCACGGAACCGATGCTTCCCGTCTGTACCTTTGCAAACAGATCCCAGCCGTCGTCCGCATTGTAAGCCGAAATACAGCCGTCAAACACATTGCCTTCGCCAACGGTCAGCTTCGCCGCGAAGCCGTCCGCATCTTCGTATCCCCTGTCTGCATTCAGGTAGGAGGTACAGTTCAGGATCAGGTTATAGGAAGGCCAATCCTCAAACTCGTCGGTTCCCTTATACCGGCTGATCTGTAAACCGGTGTTTCCGTTCTTATAAGTGTTGATCAGTTCCAGGACGTTATGGCTTCCCGATACCTGGATGCCTTTCTGTGCATCCGCCGAGCGAGTCACGTCAAAGCCCTGGAAATACCAGTAATCGCCTGCCAGAATCATTCCGGCGCAGTTCCCGCCGAAGTCAAACACCGGCCTTCCCTCTGTCTCCGGGTCGGCGATCATATAGATCATATTGTCCGCTGTTCCGCTGATGCCTCTCTCTACCTTCACCGTCCGGTTCAGATTGTAGGTTCCTCCCGCAAGCATAATATACTGCCCGGGCTTTACATACTGTACCGCCGTATAAATATCCAGAGGACTGCCCTTGCTGCCGTCACCCTCAGGAGTTCCCTCGGGAGAAACATAGAGCTTCTGCTCCGTATTGAATCCCTTGAACTCTACGGAATGTGTGAAAGTAACCGTCTCGTAGCTGTTGAGCAGCTTGTACTCTCCCGGTTTGTAATCCGCATCGGGAGTAAAGGTCACAGTAAAGCTATTGGTTCCCTCCGACAGCGTTACCTGGAAAGGGTTCTTGGTGTTGGCCAGGACATGCTGGGCATTCACAACCACATTGCCCGCAGCGTCCTGAATCGTCAGCGTACCGTCCGCATTGCCGTAATAAACCAGCTTGTGGCTGGGATCATTGGCGATGGACGCGGACTCAATCGTATAGCTCGGGTCGATGTATTCTATCTCCCGGTTCTCCGCCGGAGCGTCATCCTCCGGGGCAATGGTGGTCATAGTCATATTGGACACGGTGACCCTTGCGTTACGGGCAGCAAAGAATCCCACATAAATATGATCCCCGTCGATCCTGGTCAGCGCGTTCCTGTCAAGGTCATAGAACAGCTTTTCGCCGATCACGCTGCCGTCCGCATTCAGATAGCGCAAAATATAACCCGTGTTATTTCTCTGGATCTGCAGCCGGAAGCTTGTCAGCATATTATCCATGCAGCCGGTTGGAGCAGTATCGGTAAAGTTTCCTACCAGATTATATGTTCCAGACCCGAGAGGCCCCGCGCTGGTTTCCAAAGTTCCCGATTCCGCCTCAAAATTAACGGGTATCGCAATCGTTCCCGCCTTCAGATCAGCGATGTCCTGTGCGGTAGCGCCCAGTCTCGCATTGTAGCCAAGTCCCAGCTTCATGGAAATCTTGGATCCGTCTTCATAAGTGTACTCTATCTTAGAGGCAAGAACCTGTAAAGAGTTGGTGAAGAAGTTCGAGTTGTCCCCGTGTGTCCCCACGGAGTCCGTAACCATCATACCAAAGCCTTCCTGCCCGTTACTGAATTTCCATCTGTCTACCGAAATGTCCGCTGTCAGCGTAAAGTTCTCCGTATCCGGATCTATTTCCGTGTAGTAGAAAGCAAGTCCGTCATGGGATGCCGGCTGGATCTTTCCTTTGCCGCCTTCACCGAATACGGTGACGCTTCCCTCATTGATATTGCCCGTATGGCCGTTGTTCTTTGTGTCAACACCTGTTCCATAGGCCGCAAAGATCCATTCCCTCTGAGCCTCCTGGGTGATCTCCGCCTCCATGGAGGACGCCTTGGATTTCTCGCTGCCCCTCACTGCTACCACAGAAATTGTGTATCTCTGCCCCACAGTAAGTCCGGTCAACACCGCCTGAAGTTCGGACGTGGTAACGGTAGCCGCCACAGTGGTGTCCCCCACAGGCGTAGCAGACACGATATAGCTGTCCGCCTCCGGCGCCGCGTTCCACTTTACCGTAGCAGTGCCGTTTCCGCTGCTGGTTACGCTCTTCATCACAGGCGCCGCCAGCGGAAGGGTAAAGCTGAATGTCTTTGCTGCACTCTCTTTATCAGTCTCGTCTTTACGGCTGAGAACCGCCTTAAAGGTATAGATCCCTGTAGCGGCGGGGGTAAAGGTCAGGGTATGGGACGATGCCTCTTTAGATGAAGGCTTTGTCTCCACCACATTCCCCTGAGCGTCCAGCATGGTAACAGTAACCTTATCTGCCCCGTCATAACCTACCAACGCACTTACAGTGACATCCACCTTGCCGGTGCTGTCAGGGTTTAAGGCAACCGTATCGATCACCGGAGCAGACACCGTACTCCACTCTGCCCGGGGAGGCTTCACCGAACCGCCTGATGTCTCTGTTACCTGTACTTTGAAGATGTAGTTGTTTCCGCCTTTACTACCTAAATAGTAGGTTCCAGCCTCTGTTAACTGCAAAGTAGATACACAAATTGTTTCGCTTTCACTCGTAGATACCTTCTCCGTCCCTGACGCATCTAAAATCTGCATCTGCCTACCAGTACCTCCTGAAACCCACCATATCTTTACCGTAGCAGCCCCACTGGTAGTGAACTTAATCGCATTCTTATCCATTGATGCCGATCCACCAAAGTTCACCCTCTGTGTTGCGCTATAACCATCACTAAAGTCTTTTTTACTTCCATCAACCTTGGTCTTGGCACTGTAGATCAATGTAAAATAATCTTCTGTTCCCGCCTGCTGCGTCTCTCCGTCCGTCTTCGTTTTCTCAGCAAAAGCCGCCAGATCTGCGGTGGCATCCAAAATATAGTCTTTTTCTGTAGCAGTCGGTTCTTCTTCCACTTCCACTTTAAATATGTAGTTGTTTCCGCCTTTACTACCTAAATAGAAGGTTCCAGCCTCTGTTAACTGCAAAGTAGATACACAAATTGTTTCGCTTTCACTCGTAGATACCTTCTCCGTCCCTGACGCATCTAAAATCTGCATCTGCCTACCAGTACCTCCTGAAACCCACCATATCTTTACCGTAGCAGCCCCACTGGTAGTGAACTTAATCGCATTCTTATCCATTGATGCCGATCCACCAAAGTTCACCCTCTGTGTTGCGCTATAACCATCACTAAAGTCTTTTTTACTTCCATCAACCTTGGTCTTGGCACTGTAGATCAATGTAAAATAATCTTCTGTTCCCGCCTGCTGCGTCTCTCCGTCCGTCTTCGTTTTCTCAGCAAAAGCCGCCAGATCTGCGGTGGCATCCAAAACATATGTTCCCGATGCCGCCTCCTTCGGCGCAGCCGCCCCAAACGATGCCGCCTCTCCCGGCATTACCGTCGGCGTCGCATCCAAAAGGTTACTGCCACCTGGATCACTGCCCGACACGCTCCGTTCCGTCGGCAGTGATGTTCCCCCTGTCCCCGCCGCCTGGACGGGCGACAGATATAGACCCGAAAGCAACATAGAAAGGGTGAGTACCCCCCCCCAGTAGCTTTCTGAGCTTGTTCCCTGCTCTCACTCGCATAACTTTTTCCTCCATGACCTCTTTAAGCATATTTGCCTACACAATTGTAAGCACTTACAACAAAATGTATCTTTATGTTAACATTTTATGGCTGTTTATTCAACAGCTACTGTACAAAATGAATATTTTTGTTGCATATTATCCAATTTTATTGTGAGGTTTTTATATATTTTTTACAGTGTCCTCCTTTTATAAGTATGCCAAGAACTATCAAAGGCATCAAGAAAGCAAAAAAACGGGATCACCACCCGCTGTGATGAACCCCGCAATATTCAAATCCCTATGACTTCCACAAGAGAATCTCGCTTCGCAATCATTCTGTTGTCATTAATCCCAAACAGCTGTCTGTGCCGCTGTTAGATTTTGATGACTTTTACCCCTTTTACTCCACCTGTGAGGAATTTGCCCCACCCCATTTTGCGATTCGGCAAATCGGCAAAATCCATACTTTTCAGTGCGGCGAAATCGCATTAAATCCTATTCCTTTGATTTCTGTTCCTCATCCAACCATTCCTTGAGCTTCTTCTGCAACAGCTTTTTATCTGGAAGATAAAGTTTATATTCTTTTGCATAAATGTTTGCATTTTCTGGCAGCGTCAAGTCAACAAGCGCTTCATCGCTCTGCTTGCACAACAGGATACCGATGGTCGGATTTTCATCCTCCGTTTTCTCATATCTGTCATAGTAATTGACATACATCTGCATCTGGCCTAAATCCTGATGCGTAAGTTCCTCGATTTTGAAGTCAATAAGGACATAGCAGCGGAGCAGCCTGTTGTATAGAACCAAATCCACATAAAAATTTTTATCATGAAACGTAAACCGTTTCTGACGCTGTTCAAACAAAAAGCCCTTGCCCAATTCCAACAGAAACTTTTGCATTTTGCTGATTACGGCAGATTCGAGGTCGCTTTCGTGATAAGACGCTTTATCTTCCAGTCCTGCAAACTCTAAAATATATGGCGTATGGAGAATATCCTGCGGTTTCTGCGGAACCGCCCCTTCATTTGCCAGCCGCATGACGTCATTTTTATCACGGCTTAATGCCAGTCTTTCATACAAGCTGGAATGAAACTGCCTTTTCAGCGTATCTACATTCCAGTTAGAGCGGATTGCTTCTTTTTCATAAAAATCTCTTTCATCCCTGTCTTCTATGCGCATAAGCAGCTGATAATGTGTCCAACTTAGCTTAAAGGGTATTTTGCCATATAACGTTTCTAATTGTCCAATTCCCGATTGGACAATTGAAAAGTCCTGTCCGAATTGTCCAATTCCCAATTGGATAATTTCATTTTCCCTGTCTTTGAATGCCATATAAAACTGCCGCATTCCTGCAACATTGCTTCTCGAAAAGCCCCTCCCATATTCTTCCGTCAAATAAGCGGACAAGGAGTCCAACACCTTTGCTCCGTATTTTGCCCTTTCAGAGCCCTGCTGTTCCTGCTCTACGATATACTGCCCCAACAGAAAACTTGTCAGAACCGTAATCGTGTTTGCCATCTGTCCCATACTGTTCCGGGCATTATCTATCAACTTTTTTGATTTTTCATATAAATTATGAAACTCATTGGTATCTATTATTTCCGTTTGTTGTTCTTTCATTATACCGCCTCTGAACCATTTAATGTCATATTTGAAAAAATAAAGCAATTCCTCTGATAATTTATAATTATATACGAAAAGGCAATTTTTTTCAATCATAGTTCCAATTTTGCTGAACCATATTTGCGGAGAATGCGTTCCAGATTCTCTTTACTGCGACCTTTTTCTTTTCTATGAAGATTACACAATGTTTTCAACTCGGCAAGAGAGAGAATATTGTTGTAAGGCTTATAGCCACCCACAAGAAAAACTCCACCACCTACACCTAAAGACGAGATTTGTCAAAGTGTATTTCTGCGAAAAGTAAATCTAGTTCCCCATCTAAAAAAGAGCTCTTTATGCTCAAAAAATTACCTGCCAAAGAAGAAATTCTGGCAGGTAATTTATCTAATTTGCTCTGCACTATCCCTTTTTCTAAATATCAGAAGAACATCTTACATCAGTCCAGATATTTATGCATCTTACAGATACCCTTTTTTCAACTTGCCACACTTATGCAATGTCACTCTCCAACAAACAATGTGACTCTCGCACTCGCCTTTAATGATTCAACTTTGTCCGGGACTTCTCTTGAATCAGGTAGCCAAGATGCTGTTGCTCTTGCTTTTGACATTGCATTTATCCCATTGCTATCCATAGAATCCATCACACCAATTAGATTTCCTTCCAGTCGCTCCCGATATAGACGGCCTTGCCGTCCCTGGGGTGGGTGATGTCAGGGGAATTGTCCTTTGCCATCCCGAGCCAGTCCTCCTTGCTTTCCTTACGGAGGTTTCGCTTGATGATGAAATGGCATCCACGCTCCAGGAGGATGCCGATGTTCTCGGCAGAATCATTTCCGGAGTCAAGCCGGAACAGCAGGGGTTCGTCCGTCAGCTGGCGGCAGAGGCTGATGGTCTCCTCCAGGAACTGGGGCGTGTCCGAACTGTACCTCATGGGGTTTACCGAAAACAGGAATCCGCCGGATATGGAGATACAGGAGCTGCATCTCGGTGATAAGACGCTGGAAATCCTGCGCACTGGAAAATTCAACCACCGCCTGCTGTGCGAAATCATAAAACAAGAAGGTCTTAATCGTCTGATGATGGACGCCGAAATCGTCGTTGACCGCATCGCTGATATGCGCGTGGAGCAGATGAACGCGACTTTTGAAATAGCAAGGCAGGAAGTCATCAAAAAATATGCGCCCGATAAGGATGACGTACATATGCGCACCCTTGAACTGGCGCAGATACCGGAAGATGACTTCTTTAACCACGTCGTGCATAAAGACGTTGACCGCATCATAAATGACATACGCGAAGCGCATAAGACAGACACGACTACCGCCGATGAGCAGACGGCGGCGGAAAATGTACAGTCAGAATTTCAGGACATTATACAGTCCGGCGTAAGCGGCGAAGAAGCATTTATCCGCATATTCTGTGAACAGATGGAAATACCCTATGACAAGCTGACAAGTGAGGAATTTACTACTTTCCTGAAAATACTGAATAAGTCCCAAAAGGTGAAAAATTCACAGAGCAGGCGTGGAAAAAAGCCCCCGATATTCAAGAAAAAGCAGAAACACTGAGCTTTTGCCGTGGGTGCAGCCACAGGTATCCATTTCTCTCTTAGCTGCCCTGTATGTGTTTTCCCGCAGTCTGTCAGGGACGAAGCTGCGAAGCGGTGCCGCAGGCATCCTTGACAGGCTGTGGGAAAACACATAAAATCCGGCAGGATAGAAAGGGAATGCAACCCATAAAAAAACTGGAAACTGTACTCTGCTATTTTTCCGAGTACGGTTTCCCGCTGTCAGCCTTATAATGCATAGACCAGTTCATGCAGGACAATTTCTTCCGCGCGGCTACGGATACTGTTTGCCCGCCGCACCCACTCCATCTGGTCGGATGCTTTTAGTGCTTCCGTCACGCCCTCCTGTCTGGCAAGCGCGGCACAGATCGTATCCATGCGCTCATTGCAGCTTTTTTCTATTTCCGCTAAGTTATGGTACAACTCTCCGCTTAACAGAAGGCCTGTATAAATGCTGCGATGATGTTCCTGTAAAAAACGGCGGCGCATACGCCCATATTTCCCGATTTCATAACCGCAGCTTTCGGGCGGGAGAAGGTCCGGGATAAGGTAATCCCCCTCTTTATGGTAAGTGCCGCCCATCTGTTCAAAAATAGATTCCATGAGCATAGACTCCTATCGTGCTGAATTTACGCAGTTGACAGGTATTTTTCATACTCCTTTCCTATAACTGCTTTTCCATTCACCACAAACGAGCCGTAGTCATATGTATTAGATGGTGAAACCATCCTTTACATAATAAAGTTGACTGGCTCTTTTTGGTAAATTCCACCGCGTTCTTCTTTAAAAAATTCGCCACATCCTGATTCTTCGGACATGAAAAACCGGAAAGCACTCTGGCAAGCATTGGCTCTCCGGCTTTATCATCATTTCCTAATGCCAGATAATCACAAACCATGTTTTAGGGAAATGCCTGCCCTCAGAAGCAAAAGAAACGGCCGCAGAACTGTAACCGCAAAGTACCGGGCAGGACGGAAAGGCTGCGCCACAGCCCTTCCGTCAATGAGAATACTGTCCCCGATTGTATACTCCCGCGGTACTTAGGAACTGTCCGAAAATAACTTGTGCATTTGACTTGCATGAATTTCCATCTGCTGCGTTGTCGTCAATCGGCGTACCCCAGTACGCCTCATTCCTCCGCCTCGCATATGAAAATCCATGCTGCGTCATCTGCATAAGTTATTTATCGACAGTTCCTTACAGCGTAAACTTATGGACGCTTTCCATCAGCACGCTGACCTTGTCTTCCATCTCCGCCACGATCTGGGTGGAATCATCCGCCACTTTGGTCAGTTCCGTGGACATGGCAGAGGTTTCCTCCGCAACCGCCGCATTATCCTGCGCCAGCCTGCTCAGAACATCCAGGGAATGTGTCACATTGGTTCTCTGACCCTCCAGTTCCACGGTAATACCGTCTATCAGCTTGACAGAATCCAGGCAGTTATTCAGTTCCTTATGCAGTCTGGAGAATACATTCTGTGTTTCCGTCAACGACTCCACCTGTTGATCCACAGCGGCATTGATCTCCTGCATCGCCTCCACGGATTTCGAGGCATTCTCCTGCAATTCCTCCACAACCCGGTTGATCTCCACCACGGACTCGGCGGACTGGTTCGCCAGCCTTCCAATCTCATCCGCAACCACAGCGAAGCCTCTTCCAGCTTCCCCTGCCCTCGCGGCCTCTATGCTGGCATTCAGCGCAAGCAGCGCAGTCTGGTCCGAGATCTCATTGATCAGGTTTGCCGCCACATGGATCTGCTGCGCGGATTCGTGGGTATGCTCCGTCTGCTCTGTCATTTCAAGGATACTCTGTCTCGTCTTATTGTTGACCTCGATCAGCTGCTTCAGCGTGTTCATGGAGTGCTCACTGATCTGGCTCATCTCCTTCGCATTCCCGTCCAGGTTCTCCACTTCCGCATCCGTCTGGCTGATCTTGTCCGCCATGACGCCCACATCCTTGGAGGCATCGTCCGTGGAAGCCGCCTGGGTGGTCACATTCTCCGCAATGGACTCCGCCGCGAGGGACACCTGTGAAATAGATTCCTTCATGTTGCGGAATGTGGCGTCAAACTTATCCAGGGCACCGTTTACCCCCTGGGACACATCAGTGATATCCAGCAGCAGCTGCCGCATATTAGCCTGCGCCACCCGGAGCGAATCGGCTGTCTGGCCGATCTCGCTCTTACTCTTTACATCCACGTCCGTCGTCAGGTTCCCATCTGAGATCCGGGACGCAAATTCCTGTATTCTCTTCAGAGGAGCCACAATGGCCCTGCCCGAAAGAAAAGCTGCCACAAGCGCAACCACGATCGTAACAAAGAAAACCACGATCACCCTGGTCAGTACCCCGTTATACTGGTTATCCAGATACGTCCGCATTTCCGCCTTTTCCACATTCATGTCATCTATGTAGTTGCCGGTGGAAACGATCCAGCCCCAGGGCTCAAATATTTCAGAATAGGCGATCTTAGGCGCTACGGTGACACCGTCCGCCTTGGTGAAATAGAATTGGTTAAAACCGCCCTTTTCCGCTGTCTGGCATACCTTCATAATTTCCTGGATGATCATGACGCCATTCTGATCCTCCAGCGTATAGCGGTTCGCCCCCTCATTCTCCACAAGGATCGGATGCATGATCAATGTATATTCCGTGTCATCGATCCAGAAGTAACCGCTCTGGTCATCCCGATAACGCATACCGCGGATAATTTCGCTGGCATCATGCTTTGCCTCTTCCTCTGTCTTCTCCCCCGCCTGAAACTTATCATACTCACTCTGGAGAATTGCCATGGTACTCTGTACCTGTGACTTGATCTCCGTCTGGTACCCCTCGTCCACCGTTGTCTCATACGCCACATAGGCCGATTTGGAAAGTGTCCTAATGGACAAAATGGCCGTTCCTCCGATCACCACCGCTGTCAGAAGCGCAATGATTCCGCACAGACGCATGATCGCGATAACCAAGCTTTTCGATTTCTTTTTCACCCCAACAATACCTCCTGCCGCTTTTTATTAATATTTTACTACTATCTTTCCGCAACTTCAATTAGGTATTTTACTTTTCTTCATCTTATGGTACAATTTTCTGGAAAATATTGCATCTGTTTCCATAGCTATATGGCCGCAATGGATGATCAGATCAATCAATAGGAAGAGAGGGACAGAAATGAACCAGACAAAAGAACCAAAGACCGGAAACGAAGCCCTGAAACGGAGGGGAGTCGGCATCACGGTAAAATTGGTGGCTGCCATAGTAGCCAGCGTAATCATTGCCGGTTCGGCGCTGCTGGCAGTCGTTTACGACAAGATGTCTCAGACCCTGCTGGAAAAAAGTGAGGAAATGCTCCGCACCACTACCGACAAGACTCTCCAGGAGACCAGGGCGTGGATGAACCGGACGCTGACCATGCTGGAAACCCAGAGGGACACCATCGAATATGAGAATATGAGTATCGCCGAAATGACAGATTACATCCGGCATACGGCGGGACAGAACGATGCCTATCCGGCCGGGCTCTACGTGGCGCTGACAGACGGCTCCCTGTATCACGCCTCCTTTGTACCGGGGCCGGACTTCAACGCACTGGTCAAGAGCTGGTATCTGGACGGAATCAGTTCCGAGGACTTTATTTTGGGGGACGTGTATTTTGACGAGGACAGCCGTTCCTACGTGGTAGGCGCATCCGGAATGCTGAAGGACGGAGACGGTGCGGTGCGCGGTGTCGCGGCTGCGGATGTATATCTGGACTCCATTTCCGATATTGTCAGCGGCATCCAGATCGAAGATACCGGCGGCATCTTTCTGGTGGATACGCGCACGGACACAATCATCGGGCACAAAGAGGAAGAGATGGTGGGAAAAAAGCTGGGAGAGTCCGGCGGCCTGTACGCCTATGCCGAAGACCAGATCCTGACCGGAAACAGGGGGCTTGGCCTTTACGAGGATACCTATATCCAGATAGCGGACGTGGAGGGAAGCAGCTGGATTGCCGTGGCATACGTGTCCAGGGCGGAAGTATTGTCGGAGCTCTACACCCTGACGCGCACCATGACGACAGTATCAGTGATAGCCGTGATCGTGCTCACTCTCCTTGTGATCATACAGACCCGCCGGATCATCGGAAAACCGGTGAAGGAATTGAGCCGGGTTGCCACCCGGATCGCCGAGGGAGACCTGGACCAGTCCATCCGCTATAAATCAGGGGATGAACTGGGGGTTCTGGCACATAATTTCAACAGGGTTACCCTGAGACTGCGGGACTACATAAAATATATCAATGAAATATCGGATACCCTGCTGGAGATTGCAAGAGGGAATCTCACCTATGAATTAAAGAGCGAATACACAGGTGAATTTGCAAAGATCCGGAGCTCCCTTGAGGAGATTGCCGTGGAACTGAATGCCGCAATGGGACAGATGAAAGCCGCCTCCAGGGACGTGGCCGCCGGGGCAGCGCAGATCTCAGGCAGCGCCGTAAACCTGTCCCAGGGTTCCACGGAGCAGGCAGCGGAAGTGGAAGCCCTGGCCAACCATATGGTCGAGGTATCCGGCACCGTGCAGCAGATCGCACATGATGCGCAGCAGACCAGCAGCATTTCAAGGGAAGTCCGGGAAGGCCTCCTGCTGAGCAACACAAAAATGCAGCACATGACGGAAGTGATCCAGAAGATCAACGATAAATCAAATGAGATCCACAGGATCGTAAAAACCATCGACGACATCGCCTTCCAGACCAACATCCTCGCACTGAATGCCGCGGTGGAGGCGGCTCGGGCCGGGGAGGCCGGAAAGGGCTTTGCGGTGGTGGCCGAGGAAGTCAGGACCCTGGCAGGCAAAACCGCGGACGCGGCAAAGGAAACCACAGAGCTTCTGGGAGATACGATCCGCTCCATGGAAGAGGGGGTTGCCGTGGCTGACGACACGGCGAATTCCATGCTGACAGCCGCGGAACTGGCAGAAAAAATGGGCAGTCTGATAGACGACATTGCGGAAAACACAAAGCAGCAGACTGTCACCGCAGAGGAGATCAGCCACGGGATCGACCAGATCGCCATTGTGGTCCAGACCAATGTGGACACGGCCGAGTCCAGCGCTGCAGCCAGCGAGGAGTTGTCCGGCCAGGCCGATGCGCTGAGGGAACTGGTAGCCCGGTTCCGGATCAAAGAGTAGGTTCGTCACAGTTTGACCGAAGGCTGAACTGTGACGTAGGTTTCCATTGAAATAGGACTTTACACTTTATTTTCTGATTGCTATAATTAGGGTAGTAGCCATTATGATGAATGTCTTTTTTGGAAAGCAGGTGATTTGATGCCAAATAATGCAGAAATTGCAAAAACCACAATCGAAGATTTTCGGGAGATCCAGAGATACATGGCGATAGCAAGGGACGAAAAGGCGGAAAAAACTTATGCGGAATTAAAAAAGAAATATATTTCCCTGAAAGCATTGCTCAATGTCTTAGGTGTAAACTTAACAGATATCGATGAACTGAAAGAGTGACTAAATCAGACAGAAACCAGAAACAAGGCGTAAGCCTTAATCCAAAATGCAATATGGAAAAGCCAGACGAACAAGTTCGCCTGGCTCTTTCCATGTCAGTGTACTTTACTGACAGTAAAAAAGCGTCCCTTCGTGACGCTTGCAAGTTCGCACAGCGGGCTTGTGAACGCATGCGTCTGACGACGCAGTTTCCTATAAGGTGAGAAGAATTGCTTTAGCAATTTGTGTAACTTATACTGCTTAGGAACTGTCAAAGAATTAGTCTTTACATCTGACTTGCCTAAATCTTCTTATGACGCGTTGTTGTCAATTGGCGTACCCCAGTACGCCTCATTCCTCCGCCTTGCAAAAAAGATTTATCCTACGTCATCTGCAAAGTTAATTCTTGACAGCTCCTTAACGATTTCACTTGCCGTGTAACCAGACTGCATAACGCTGACTGGTTCAATCGCATGATTATAAGTAATTATGTGTCTCAAAGTACAATTCATTCACATGGCCGGAATGCAGCAGCTCATGCGCCTTATGGCTGAGCGGCTTTCCTAAAAATTCCTCGTAGGCCTTCTTGATCTCGGGATTCTCATGGGAGAACCTAAGTGGTCTCTCGCTGTCCAGCTGGTACAGCTTTCCACCCCTGCTGCCGGCCAGTTCACAGCCGTCATGGATGGGCTGTCCGCCGCCGCCCACACAGCCGCCGGGACAGGCCATGACTTCCACAAAATCATAGCTTACCTTCCCGTTCATGATATCCTGCATCAGCGCCTCCGCATTGCCCAGCCCGCTGACCGTACAGGTATGTAATGTCTGATCACCCAGGACGAAATCCGCTTCCCTTCTGCCGTTCTCACCGCGCACCGCCCGGAAGGCGTCCGCATCGGGATTATGCCCCTCCACCACAGCATAAGCCGTTCTCAGGGCCGCCTCCATGACGCCGCCCGTTACGCCGAAGATCACGCCTGCGCCGGTGCTCTCACCCAGGGGAGAATCAAACTGCTGATCCTTTAAGAATCTGGGATTGATATGCTCCGCACGGATCATGCGCACAAATTCCCTGGTGGTCAGCACCACATCCACATCCTGTCCCGCCCCTGCGCTCCTCATGTAGGAAAGGGCCGCCTCGCGCTTCTTGGATACACATGGCATGATGGAGATACAGCAGATATTGTGGGGATCAATCCCCTTCTTCTCCGCGAAATAGGTCTTCGCCATGGCGCCGAACATCTGCTGCGGCGACTTTGCCGTGGAGAGATTCCGCAGGTACTTGGGGTATCTCTTGGACACGAAGTTCACCCAGCCGGGACAGCAGGAGGTAAACATAGGCCACGCATACTTGCCGGGATTGCCCAGACGCTCCAGAAGCTCGCTGCCCTCTTCCATGATCGTGAGGTCAGCCGCAAAGTTGGTGTCAAACACATAGTCAAAGCCGATGCGCTTCAGCGCCGCCACCATACGGCCCTCACCGGCTTCCTCCGGTGTAAGCCCCAGTTCCTCGCCCCACGCGGCACGGACGGCGGGAGCCACCTGCACCACCGTGATCTTCTCCGGATCCGCCAGCATGTCGAACACTTTGGGAATATCATTTCTCTCCCGCAGCGCCCCGGTAGGGCAGTGGGTGATACACTGTCCGCAGAGCGTACAGTCAGAAGCATCTATGGTCTTGTTGCAGGCCACATCCACCGTGGTGCGGGAGCCTGTGTTCTGCACGTCCCACACATGCATATCCTGCACCTTGTCACAGATCTGTACGCAGCGCATACATTTGATACATTTCCTGGAATCCCGGATCAGGGGGAAGGAAGCATCCCAGGGCACCTCAGGAACCTCCTCCTTGAAGGGAACCTCCAGGATACCCAGATCGTTGGAGATCTTCTGTAAATTACAGTTGCCGCTTCTCACACAGGTCGCACAGTGGCAGTCATGCTGGGACAGGATCAGTTCCACATTGGAACGGCGCACACGGCGCACCCTGGGGGAATTGGTGTAAATCACCATTCCCTCCTCCACAGGGCTGTTGCAGGCGGTGATCAGCTTATCCTTTCCCTGCATTTCCACCACGCAGACCTTGCAGGCGCTGATCTCATTGATCCCCTCCAGAAAACAGAGATGGGGAATCTCTATGCCCAGCTCCAGCGCCGCTTTCATAACGGTTGTTCCCTCGGGAACGGAAACGCCAAGACCATCTATCGTAAGATTTACCATATTGCCGCACGTCCTCCTTTCAGACTTCCATAACCATACCTGTCACAGCGCAGGCAGCGCCCCGCCTCCTGACAAGCCTCCTGCTCTGTCATACCGCACTCAAAGGCATCAAAATTCTTCTTCCTGTCCCCGGCCTCCTTCTCGGAAAGCTGGATCCTGCCGCAGGGCTCCTTGTCCTCGTAGCGCACAGGGGGAATCTCCACATCACAGGGAACCACATGGTGATATCCCAGATACTCGTCAATATTTGCCGCCGCCACCTTGCCGGAGGCAATGGCGCGGATCACGGTGGCCGGCCCTGTCACACAGTCGCCTCCCGCAAACACACCGGGCACATCCTTTACCTCGCTGTCGCTCATGGCGGAGATGGTTCCTCTCTTCACGGAAAGGCCTGCCTCCTGGAAATGGCGCGTCTCAATGCCCTGGCCGATGGCAACCACCACGATATCACAGGGAATCCGCATCAGGGGCACATCCGCCTGGATGGGCCTTGCCCGGCCCCAGGCGTCGATGGGGCCGATGATCTGGGGCTCCACCCAGAGCGCCGTCACATTGCCGTCCTCATCCGCTTCTATTTTATGAGGGGCTTTCAGCGCATATAGCTCTGCGCCCTCCGCGATAGCTCCTTCCACTTCCTCGGGAAGGGCTGTCATATCGTCCTGCCGTCTTCTGTAGGCAATGCCTACCTTCTTCGCTCCCAGGCGGATGGCGGAACGGGTACAGTCCATGGCCACATTGCCGCCGCCTACCACCACCACCGTCTTATCCTGAAAGTCGGGCATGTTTTCATCCCCGATATTGCGGAGCATTTCCACAGCGGAGATGACGCCATGGGAATCCTCCCCCTCAATACCGATCTTCTTATCTGTATGGGCGCCGATGGCAACATGCACGGCGTCAAACTCTTCCCGCAGCTTTTCAAAAGGGATTTCCCCTTCGCCGTTGCCGATCCTGGTATTCAGCCTGACCTCCACGCCGGTGGACAGGATCACGTCGATGTCCTCCTGCAGCCGCTCCCTGGGGAAACGATAGCTGGGAATCCCATAGCGCAGCATGCCCCCCAGCTTACTCTTCTCCTCAAAGACCACCGCATGGTGTCCCATCAGTTCCAGATAGTAAGCCGCGGAAAGTCCGCCGGGGCCTCCGCCCACAATGGCGATCCTCTTGCCGGTGCTCTCTGCTTTCTCCGGCACGGGAACCGTATTTGCCCTGGCATTGTCCACCGCCATGCGCTTTAAGCCCCTGATGTTGATGGAGCTGTCGATCATATTGCGTCGGCATCTCGCCTCACAGGGATGCTCGCAGATCAGGGCACAGGCCGTAGGAAAGGGATTGTCCTTGCGGATCAGCTTCACCGCGTCCGCATACCGCTTCTCCCTCACCAGGGCTATGTAGCCGGGAATGTCCACACCCGCGGGGCACAGTGCCACACAGGGCACGGGCTGGGTGATATGGCACCCGCATTTCCCATGCTCGATGTGGTGCTTGTAATCCTCCATAAAACCTTCCATGCCGGTCAGCACCATGTGGGCCGCCTCATAGCCGATGGCGCAGTCGGCGGAATCCATAATGTTGGCTGCGGTCTCACGGATCAGGTCCAGGGTCTTTAAGCTGGCCCTTCCCTCCAGCACGTCCTCCAGCAGATTCTGAAGCTGCCCCAGGCCAACACGGCAGGGCGTACACTTGCCGCAGGTCTGGGCATGGCACAACTTTAAGAAGGACAGCTGCAGGTCCACGGGACACAGTCCGGGTGGGCTGGCTATGATGCGGCGTTCCAGATCTTTGTACAGACGCTCTACCGTCAGCTGTGCCGTATTGGGTGTTGCGATTTTCAGTCGGCTCATTCTTTTCTCCTCTTCATAATAAAATAGTTTCGGTAACAGTTCATGTATCTGCTCCTGTAAATTCTATGTAAGCATTTACACTTTATTGTGCTTTTCACACAAATTAATTTCCCTTATTCTACATTATTTATCAAATAGTATCAATAGATTTTGGAAAAGTTAAATTTTTATCTATTTCCTGTCATTGTAAGCGCTTACATTCTGTTCCCTTAAAATCAATACCCCGCGGCATTCGTCAAGTAAAGTCTCAGGACTTAACCGCATTGCCCGCGGGGATAATTGCTATCGTTATTTTATTAGGAATCTTCCAAGATCCGACCTTACGATCTCCTGTATATCCAATACTATTTTTTTCGCTTTCCCACGATCCAGCTTTATATTCCCTGCCACCTGCAGCAGTTCCTCCATTCCCGGATTCAGGCCGTTCCCATTCACGGTGGTGGCGTGTTCACCGCCTATGGAATTGCTGTAAGTCAGGTCATAGGCAGGAGACAGATGCCACCGGTCCCCATAATACAGGAAAGAAAAATTTTTGGAGTGATCGTCCCTGTTATGCGCAAATACATTAAAGCACATCAGGCGGTACAGCTTTTCAATCTCTCCGTAATCCCGGGTAAGCCTCATGGTCAGCTGCATCAGTATATTATAATCCAGGTTGGGAATGCGGTGGGAAGTCTCCAGCAGCCCGCTGACCGAGATCATGAAGACTCTCCTGCTTCCCTCCCTGTCAAACCGTTTCACCGCAAAGTAGCCGGAATTCATTCTCGACGGCAGCAGCCTTGTCTCCGGCATCTCGATACCACATTTTTTCGCACACAAGGAGTATTCGTACTCCTGCTGCCCTATTTCGGGGGCGTCCATGGATCCCGGGAATTTAACGATCCATTCCTCTCCCTCCATCTCATAAAACACTTTTGGTCTCGCGCCTCCGGAGGAACCACCCATCTCAAACAGAGCATCCAGGTTCTCCGAAGACCTGGTCTCAAAAATTTTCCCGCACTCCACTGCGATCTGGTCCAGGGACATATCCGTCATACCGGTAGTCAGCCGATTCTCCGGCTGATAAGTCAGCGCTCCCATACCTGACGCCCCGACGATGGCCAGCCTGTTCAGGCTATTGACCCCTGCCGGATCAATGTGCTCCCTCGCCAATAAACGATCCACCAGCAGGCGTCCCCATCCATCCGGCAGGCTGTCTGAAAAAACGCCGAAAAGACCTTCAAAGGGCTCATAGCCCTTTGGCAGGAATACCCTCTTTTCCAACGGCAGTGAAAGCGGACTGATGGAAAACCCTGTGTTGATCCACTGGTCATCATACGCAAAGGCAACCACATGGTTTTTTGCCATGGCAAGCGTGCCGACTTTCCGGTCTTCCATAAACACGTGGAGCGTCTTATAATTGTTCATCGATTACCTCCTGGATAGACAAGTAGCCCTTTCTGGAGAATAACTTCTCAAAATCATCTTCACATTCCAAAGCAAAGGCGAGTTTGACAAGTGAGGTTAATGATATCTCCCCGGTGCGTTCAAATCTCTTGAGCGATCCCAGACTGACATCAGCCCGTTCACTCAGCTGCACCTGTGATAATTTCCTCTCCTTTCTCCTCCCTCTCATTCTCGCCGCGATTCCCATGTTTATTTCATTCGGGGACTTCAAAAAATAATATGTGCTCATAGATAATATTTTAACCCAAAACCGCTTTTTTATCAAGCTTTGAATCATATATTATCCATCCTATTTAAACAGATTGATAACAGTTTATTTCTTCTCACACACCTTTTGCATGGTCAAACCCGCTGTTTCTTCTCTAAATGTATTTTATCTTTATTTCCCCGAAGGATGCCTGGGCCTTGATCTCCAGAACATCTTCCCCTTCCATACTGCAATTTCCTATCTCCCTGATACTGCCAAAGGCAGAATCTCCCTTGATCACTACCTTCCAGGCAGCAGGTATATAGAGCACGATACTGCCAAAGGCGGCATCAGCCCGGACCTGTGCCTGATGCTCCTGCATCACCGCGTTGTCGAAATAGACCACCATACTGCCAAAGCTGTTTTCCAGGCGTACCTTTTTAGGCATCTCACCGTTAAAATATTTTGCCGTACTGCCAAAAGAATTTTCCAGGGTTACTTTATCACCGGCCCCCTCCTGTACAATCTCCTTCGCAATGTTTCCATGCTTCTCATTCCAGTCCACCCTCATGTCGACCACCTTTCCCAAATGTGTCCTTCTATGTGGAAAAAGCACACTCAGCCCTATGCTTCCGAAAAGCGCGGCCACCAGGGCAGACCAGGGTCTGAGCTCCGGTATCCCCAGGCGCTCCCTGTTTATGACCAGGACTATGGCAAGGGGAAACAGGATCAGTGCAAAATTGTGGTGAAGGATCCCCTCTACCAGAAAAATCCCCATTGCAGCCATGATTAAGATATCCGAGACCGGTATCTTATAAAAATTTCCTGCAATAAGCAGTACTGCCGCCAACAGAAACAGTATCCCCCATAAAATCTTTTTTGTCATTTTCATAATAAACTCTCCTTTCCACAATGTTTTCTTTCAGGCAATTGCTGCATATACCCATATTTTGCATGTTATTAAATCCTGATTTGTTTTTTATATCTTTTTATGAAATAACACTCGGTGTTTTCCCTTTCAGCCGTCTTTCACGCAGACGTTCCAGAACCGCCTTATAATAACTCCGGGACACCATGACGCTCTTCCTGCTACCCAGGAATTCCGCCACACTGGAAGCCGTCAGGTTCCTGGTGATGGAATAAATGTAATCCAGATTCGCTATTGTGGACTTCGATATTCTCATAAACCCGCCCGGCAGAAGTTCCTCCAGTTCATACAGCTTATAGGGACATTCAAACAGCTGATCCGCAGTGTGCGCATAGATATCCCTTCCCTCCGTCTCAAAAAAGTAGATCTGCTCTATGGGAACATAATATTCCGTGTCCCCGCAGCTGAGAGGCAGGCATCGTTTGCCGTCCCCCTGTTCCATGATAAAATTCTGGAGCATCACAATACTTTCGTCCAGCTGTCCGCAGCGGATCAATACCTCTGCCTCCGGCAGACCGCTTACCAGTTCAATCTTTACCCTCATACGCGTTCTCTTCTCCTTGTGCTACAGCAATTATACACATAAATGCCTGACAGAGTAAACATGTTTGGCGTAACCGGTGAAAAACAGGCTGCAAGAGGTCACAAAGTGCCATAAGTGGCCCAGGGCAAAAATGGAATTTCCCATAAGGTCACAAAGTGCCATAAATGGCACTTCGAAGAATGCTTTGCATTCTTCCCTGAGCAAAACGGAATTTCGGATAAGACAAAAAAGGAAGAGCTTCATGTCCCTTCCCTCCTGCGATACTCAATATGTTCATAATCACTTTCCCTGCTGCGTTCCAGCATGCAGAAATACACTTTGTCACGCAGCTTCTGCCGCGCTTCCCTGGGATTCAGACTCTCGTCGGCAAAGAAGGGGCCGTCTATATAAGTGACGATCCCCGCTTTCCCCCCTTTCCTCCCCCTCCTGTGATAAGTATTGGTCAGGGCAAACACCGGGCATTTCAGCTTCACAGGATACTGAAAGGAAACCGCCTTAAAAGGTCTGATTCCAGTATAGTAGGGCCAGATATGGGCCTCCGGATAAATCGTCACGGAATACCCCCGCTGTATCTTATCCTCCACCGATTCTATAAAGTGCTTCATCCCCCCCGTATCACAGGGAATGGGAATCGCCCCCAGCAGCTCCACCAGTTTCCCCATACCTGGTATGGAAATATTCTCCGGATTCACGATAAAAAAATTTCTCTTGGGATAATTTCCCAGACTGGGAATAAAGGTATCCGCAAAAGGCTGTGTGTGATTCCCATATATAAAATAACCAGTGTTCCTGTAATCCCTGAGTTTTTCACGACCCACATATTTTATATGGAATTTTATCTTCGCATACAGGTATTTGACAGGCATACTGAGCACATTCTGGGTCACCAGCGAGCAGAGATCCCATATTTTCCCATGAAAAAAAGGGAAATCATGATCCACCACCCTGGGCGTGATCTGCGCCTCGGAAAATTCTTCATTCAGTTCGTCGCTGTAATAAATGACCCTTTTTTCGTCTGGCCTCTGTTTTCCCATATTTCCCCCGCCCCCCGGCTTTCATGGCCTGAGCTCTTATTCCTGCGACACAGATGCAGCCGGCTTTCATGGCCTGAGCTCTTACTCCTGTGGTACAGCAGATGCAGCCCTTTCATGGCCTAAGCGCTTATTCCTGCGACACAGATACAGCCGGCTTTCATGGCCTGAACTCTTACTCCTGCGACACAGCAGATGCAGCCCTTTCATGGCCTGAGCTCTTACTCCTGTGGTACAGCAGATGCAGCCCTTTCATGGCCTGAGCTCTTACTCCTGTGGCACAGATGCAGCCGGCTTTCCCTTCCGGGAAGACGCCTCATCCCTCCACTGTGTTTTCCGTGGTATATTCCAGCGGAATACCGTAAAATTCTTCGTACAGCTTCTTCCAGATCTCATAATTGCGGTCACGCATGTCCGCCGCCTTCTCCCTTTCGGTCAGACCTGCTTTGGGATAGATCGGCTCATTGATGAAGACCGTGTATTCCTGGATCGGGAACCCGTCAGCCCCGATACGGCTGCTGTCCTCCATACAGATGAACACAGGAAGCACCGGCACATGGTTTTTCTCCGCAAATTTAAAAGCCCCGTTCTTCAAAGGCTTAGGCTTCCGGTAATTCCACCACAGACTCTGCTCCGGATAGATCAGGATAAAGTCCCCCCTCTGCAGGATCGTGTCCACCGCCATCAGGAAGTTATACATGGTCTTCTTGTTGCCGCTGAGGGGCAGCGTGTCACAGTTTCGAAAGAGATACCCGTAAAACCCCGGAAAATTCGTATAATTCCCCTCCCGGATCACCTTGAACAGCCGTTTCTTACGATACTGTCCGGAGCGCTGGAAGATCCTCTCCACGGTAAAGCAGTCAAAGGGATTAAAATGATTGCAGGTAATGACCGCCCCTGTATCCAGCTGATTCAGGTATTCCATGCCGTACACCTTCTTGATGATCAGCTTTTTCTCCCGGATCATCCTGTCTACAAATCTGTTGGCGACCAGATATGCCGTATTGCGCTTTATCTTACTGTCCGGCCTTACCTTCAGGTAATCCACCATATCGGGCAGCAGCGGGATCGTGGGAGGATCCTCCTCCGCATCCACATCAAATTTTCCCTCTCTCTCCAGCTGCTCAATGACTTTCAGCACCGCCAGCCTGTCCGGAGACTTGGGGGGGATCTGTCTTTTTCTCTTTATTCCGCCTCTCATAATTCCTCACATTCTGTTATAAAGCCAGAGAACTGTAAAAGAATGCATCTTCACAGCCCCTAACGCCTGTATTTTCTGTCGTCGCCCACACAATCCGATTCTTTCCTTGCCAGCCTGACCAGCCTGTCATGCTGCTGGTTATCTTTATAGCGTTCTTCATCGGTATAGTTTTCCCGGATTTCCTGGATCACGTCAAAATATTCCGTTTCCTGTGCATACATCCAGAAAAATTCCTTGTACAGAATATCTTCAAAATGCCAGGGTTTAAAAGCCAGGTTGTAATGGATCAGCTTCACGTTCTCCGTCCTGATCTTCGGATCAGGCATGGGCATCCTGTTCCACACCCTGTCAAACAGCTTCACCCTTCCCTTGCACAATCTGTTCAGGTAATCCTGGTCCTGAGCCACAGAGAAACGGATCCTGTCCAACAGATAGATAAATTTCTCCTGAAACTTGAATCTCCTCAGCTGGTGCAGATTCATCAGCAGGACACCGGCATTAAAATATCGCCTGTAATCCGCCACTCCGACCACCTTCTCCGCATAGGTCTGGAACACCTCATTAAACTGGATCACATCATCGGGAGCCGCCGCCACCAGATTATCCCCCATATCGATATTGTACAGGTTTGCAATATCATCCAGGATCACAATATCGCTGTCCAGATACAGCACCTTGTCATACTGGGGGTACAGGTTCGGCAGAAACAGCCTGAAATAGGTGGTTTTGGAATAATAGTCCCTGGTGTAGAGCTTGTCCTTCACTTTCTGGATATAGTAATTCAGATCCACGAACTCAATATCCACGTTTTCTCTCTCATATTTCGCTATTTTCCTCTTATTCGCCGCACTGATATCCGTGTTCAGCACTTTGATCAGATATCTGTTCTCCGGGGAAGAATTATCGATCAACGACTGGACCGCCACCGCCAGAAAGGGACAGTAGCCGTCATCCACCGCAAAAAATATGGGAATCTCCCTGCTGATATTATTATTTGCCATCTTTACACTCCTTTGCGCGCCATAACACGCCGGCCAGTCAATTTTGGGAACTTTACAGCCAAATGTATATCCCCTATTCGCTTCAGCATACATTAATGTGAAATCGTTCTATTCATGGTTTTCCGGATCAGACCCTGATATTCCTCCAGATCCGCGTCAAAGGTATGACAGTTCAGGTACTTATGGATCTCCTCCACCTGCCACTGCTTATAATTCTCCGTATGGGGATAGGGCCTGAACATCAGACGCTTGCAGAAGTGACACACAACGGTGTCCTTCCTGTCAAACCTGGACTGTTCATTGAACCGCCGGGGAAGCAGCATTTTCTTCGTGGTGGATTTAAAAATGGCAGTCTGGTCCGCAAAAAGCATCTTCTTTGTGCGGATCCTCTGTCTCGCCTTTTCCAACAGCCCTGTGCGGCGGATCCTGGCAATATTCAGAAGCAGCATCCCCGCATTGAAATAATCCGGCCTGATCAGCCAGCAGCCGTATTTTTCCTTTACCGCCGCGTACTCCACCCCGGAGACGTCAATGTCATAAAGTTCCCTGATATCCCCTGCGATCATGATATCCATATCCAGATAAAGGATCTTATCCGGAATTTCCGGTATCAGATCCGCCAGAAGCCGCAGCAATGTATAGGGCGTACAATAGGCGCCCTCATTGACGCATTGGCGGAACTCCCTCTCATAAAGTCCTGTCACATCCAGCCTGGTCACCCTGTTGTCCGGGTTCTTCCCCCGTAACACACTCTCCAGAAAAGCTGTCTGTTCCTCCGTAATACAGACGTAATCAGGTTTCAGGCGTCTTAGATCCATAGTCATGATATAGGCGTGAACCGCCTCTTTCGTCCGGTTCGTCATGGAGAGCAGCAGGGTCAGCGCCCCGTCAAATACCTTTTGATTGCCGCATAACAGCACATTTATCATAACAAATGTTCTCCTATTCCATGACAGAATACTGCATCCACTCATAGAGCAGTCTGGTCCCCTCCGCGATTTCCGGCGGAAGCAGGGCTCTTGCCACCAGCTTCAGTTCTTCCGACTCCACATCCGTGCGCCGCAGATTGGCATAATCTCCGTCAATGCTCACAACAATATATTCAAAGCGATTCATATAACTCCTCATTTCTACGCTGCCCAGGAGAGTGTGCAACCCCCCGCGTCACATATCTTCCGCACCTGTACGGCCATGAACACTGGAAGATGCAGCGATGTAGTGTGTAAACCCCCGGTGTCACATATCTTCCGCACCCACTGCGAAGAGAGCCGGCAGGAACATAAAATTTTCCCCTTCTCCCTGGGGCATGTGGATGAAATGAGATTCCGGATCCGCCGCCAGCCAGTCCCTGATCACCCGGGATTCTGTGGAGATATCCCCCTTCACATTTACAAAATTCTTCGGTTCCTCAAAGTAAGAAAACAGGATATTTTCGTGAAGTGCAATAGACTGGTATTTATCGCCGGTCAAGAGCCCTTCGTCCACAATTGCCTTATGAAAGTATGTGTAGCCAAACAGCTTATCATCCCTCAAAAATGCGATCCTGCCCCTGCGCTTCCCGGGAACCGCAACCCGCTTCCACTGTTCGGGGCTCTCCGGCACACTGTGGTAATAGATATGATACATATGTACCCACAGTCTGTCCCCTCGCTGTCCCGGCCATACCTGCAATAAATGTTCCAGAGGTTCCAGCAGTTCCTCCGGTCTCAAGCAAGTCGTCTGCACATCCTCACCGGACTCTGCCAGCGCCGTATGGCCACAGGAAGCCGCCGTATGTGCCGCCATTGCGATGGGCTCCTCCACCGCCAGCGGTTCCCCCACCGCCTCATAATAGAAAAAAAGCATCCTGTCACAGCGGTAAAGCGCCGCTGTCAGCACCCTGCCTCTTTCCTGCGCCCGGCGGACATTTTCCACACATATCCGAACCGCATTCTCCAGCCCGCCAGAAGAAATGTCCTCTTTCAGCTGCCCCCTGTAATGCAGTCGATATATTTTCCCTTTCATCCCATACCTCCCCGCTTTGAATATGGATCCAGCTTCTCGTCGTCACAATGATACAATACATAGTTTTTAATACTATGTCAAGTCAAATTTCTTTTTTATTACGGCGGATAGTTGCAAAAGGATAACAGTTCAGTGCCCTGATCAGGCGCATAGCGGGCTATGTAACTGATTTTTGAGTAATTGCTTTAGCAATTTGATATCGGAGAAAAAGACAAGCAATATGAAAAGTTATTTTTGCACAGTTCCTTATGTAAAGAGCCACGGAAATTTTAACAATCCGTGGCTCTGACTTTGCTTCACAGCTGCTATTATCTTAATATGCTCCCATTCCGGGGCCGCCTGCGGGCATTGCAGGGGTATTTTCCTTAATGTTTGCCACAACACTCTCCGTGGTAAGCAGGGTGCTTGCCACGCTGGTAGCGTTCTGGAGCGCGCTTCTGGTAACCTTTGCAGGATCCAGGATGCCTGCCTTGACCATATCCACATACTCTTCCTTCAACGCGTCGAAGCCCACACCTGCCTCGGACTCCTGAACCTTGTTGATGATCACATTGCCCTCCAGGCCTGCGTTAGCCGCAATATGGTACAGGGGGGACTCCAGTGCCTTCAACACAATGTTCGCGCCGGTCTTCTCATCGCCTTCCAGGGTCTCAGCCAGCTTTGCCACATCCTTTGCAGCGTGGATATATGCGGAACCGCCGCCGCAGATGATGCCTTCCTCCACAGCTGCCCTGGTTGCTGCCAGCGCATCCTCCATGCGCAGTTTTGCTTCCTTCATCTCTGTCTCGGTAGCAGCGCCCACACGGATCACAGCCACGCCGCCTGCCAGCTTGGCCAGTCTCTCCTGAAGCTTCTCCTTGTCGAAATCGGACGTAGTCTCATCGATCTGCATCTTGATCTGGGCAATCCTGGACTGGATCGCCTCCTTGTCACCCTCGCCGTCCACGATCACGGTGTTCTCTTTCTGCACCTTGACCGACTTTGCATGACCCAGCATATCCATGGTGGTATCCTTCAGCTCATAGCCAAGCTCGGAACTGATCACAGTACCGCCGGTAAGGATCGCGATATCCTCCAGCATGGCCTTTCTTCTGTCACCGTAGCCGGGAGCCTTTACAGCCACTACATTGAAAGTACCGCGCAGCTTGTTTACGATCAGGGTGGTCAGAGCCTCGCCCTCCACATCCTCGGCGATGATCAGCAGCTTCGCGCCGGACTGAACCACCTGCTCCAGCAGGGGCAGGATCTCCTGGATGTTGGAAATCTTCTTATCCGTGATCAGGATGCAGGGATTGTCGAGAACTGCCTCCATCTTATCCATATCCGTTGCCATGTATGCGGAGATGTAACCTCTGTCAAACTGCATACCTTCCACCAGATCCAGCTCGGTCTGCATGGTCTTGGACTCTTCGATGGTGATAACGCCGTCACCGCTGACCTTCTCCATGGCATCCGCAACCAGCTGTCCTACTTCATCGTCCCCTGCGGAGATAGCGGCAACTCTTGCGATATGCTCCTTGCCGTTAACCTTCTGGCTCATCTTGGAGATGGACTCCACCGCACAGTCGGTAGCCTTCTTCATACCTTTTCTCAGGATAATGGGGTTAGCGCCTGCTGCCAGGTTCTTCATGCCCGCATTGATCATCGCCTGTGCCAGAACGGTTGCCGTGGTAGTACCGTCGCCTGCCACGTCATTGGTCTTGGTAGCCACTTCCTTGACAAGCTGCGCACCCATGTTCTCGAATGCATCCTCCAGCTCGATCTCCTTGGCGATGGTAACGCCGTCGTTGGTGATCAGGGGAGCGCCAAAGGACTTATCCAATACCACATTCCTTCCTTTGGGGCCAAGGGTTACCCTGACGGTATCTGCCAGCTGGTTTACACCTGACTCTAATGCTGCACGGGCCTCAGCGCCGTATTTAATCTCTTTTGCCATAATGATTGCCTCCATATAATATTATAATTGATGAAATTAAACTTTTCAGACTGCGCATTGTGAGCAAGCTCCCATGCGCATCTGTTGTAATTCCTTTCATTTCCCGCGGTCTACGTAGTGCCCATTCATAAATCGGCCACTTCGTGTCCGCTTTATTTCATGGCGGACTTTCGTCCTATGGAATTTAATTTTCAGACTGCGCATTGTGAGCAAGCTCCCATGCGCATCTGTTGTAATTCCTTTCATTTCCCGCGGTCTACGTAGTGCCCATTCATAAATCGGCCACTTCGTGTCCGCTTTATTTCATGGCGGACTTTCGTCCTATGGAATTTAATTTTCAGACTGCGCATTGTGAGCAAGCTCCCATGCGCATCTGCAAATTTAATTCCGCACTACTCAATAATTGCCAGGATGTCGTTCTGTTTTACAACGATCAGTTCCTCGTCATCATCCAGCGTCACGTTGGTTCCTGAGTATTTGGAAAAAATCACCTTGTCTCCTACCTTCACTTCCATCTTCACTTCCTTGCCGTCAACCACGCCGCCGGGGCCTACCGCAATCACCTCAGCCTGCTGGGGCTTCTCCTTGTTCTGGCCGGGAAGGACAATACCGGACTTGGTAGTCTCCTCCGCTTCCAACTGCTTCAATACAACCCTGTCACCTAAAGGCACTAACTTCATGATATCTACCTCCTGAGTTTGCTTTATTTTCTATTTTATTAGCACTCACGGATATCGAGTGCTAATCGCTAAGACATATATTAGTTTTATATGTAAAAGATGGCAAACTTATTCACAGGGATATACATCTTCAAATCTACCGAATTCTCCTCTTATCTCCTATTTTCTTTTGTTTTCTTATACAAACCATAAATATGCGATTTAATATTTACTTTATAAACTGTTCTGATTTGTTTATTTTTTATGGTTCTTCCATATTCCAGACAACCGTTACCGAATCCGAAACCTGTATATCATCCGGCTCAATATTCAGGGCATAGCTGCCATCCTCCTCTGCCGCGGACATACCTCTCGGTGCCGCGCACACTGCCCTGTTCATGGGGCGGATTTCAAGATCCAACTCCCCCCAGGAGTAATCAATGCTCCGTATATCCTTTAATTTCACCCCTGCTGCCGCGGAGAGAACCGCAGCCTTGTCCATTGCATCCCTGACCGCCTTGTCCAGCAGTTCATTCTTGGCGGCTTCCGGGTCTTTCACGGTATAGCTGATCCAAAATTCCGGTTTTGCAGGACAGTTGGCAAGGGCATACAATATCTTTCCCAGCCGGTCATTATCTGATGCAAACTCCACTTTCATGACATGCCGAAACTGATAGCCTGTCAGCTTCTGCTTGAAAACCCCATTCTTTTTGTAGCCTTCGTACTGCGGATCCACCTGAAAGGAAAGCGTTTTCAGTTCTTCCCTGTCAAGGCCATATGACCCGAGAAGCTCTTTCAGCTGATCCGTGTCCTGCGCGGAATGGCGCAGCGCCTCATCGTACTCCGGATAGGAATCCCCCAGTGTCAGGGTGATGCGCGTCGTATCCGGCTTCACCCTGATCTGTCCTCTGCCTGTCACGCGGATGGTTTTCGTATTCTCCATCATAATCCTCCTCGTATAATAAGTTTATAGCCAGTCAAAACAGGCTATAGACTTATTCTT
>CAOKWI010000028.1 GCA_948473115.1 uncultured Lachnospiraceae bacterium
GCCTACGTAGACTATGGCGCGAAGACGCAATTCGCGCCATAGGAACTGTGAAAATTACTTCTTTCACAGTTCCGTAGTCGTAGTTGGCAGTTAGTTCAGATCCGCGTTGCCCCGTCCGCATAGGACAGGACAGCATGGCGCCGCCGTCCCTTTGGCAAAAAAGCCGTCTGGCACGATCGGGGCTGAACTGTTACCTGTTTTTCATACCGCTTTTCCCATGCCGGTGAACTATACCTTACGCTTCCTTAAAATCACCAGCAGGCCTGCGGTCACCAATACCACCAGCACCACCAGCACGGTCACAAGAATGGCCATGCCATGATCCGGCTGTGGCACGATGTGGTCTGTTTCCTGCCTCTCCGAGCCGGACTTTTCTGTTTCTGTCTCCTCTGTCCTCGCCCCGATCTGAGGTCCCCCGTCAGGATAGAGCTGTTCATAATCCGCCGTCGGCTGGTCAATACATATCCAGAAATTCCTGTGGGCATAAAAATATCCGATATACCCCCACCTGTGCCCTGTTTCGTCCGTATATACGCCGGAATACTGCGGCATATCCGGCATATCCATGGATGCTGTGGAAAACACCTCTGCACCGGGATACTCCCAGATGTAGACATCCTCTCCCCGGTATTGTTCCTCCAGTCCGCCGCTCTGTTCCATGATTTCCGGACCGTAATCCTCCTGGAAAGAAATGTGATCATAGACCACATCCAAATAATCCATGGGCACCCAGCCTGTCTGTCCGGATCCGTTTTCACAAACTCCCCACAGAATACCTCTCCTGTCCTCATAGGTGTAAGAAACATACACCTGGTATCCGTTTTCCCATGTATCTATGACCCGTGCGGATTCCGGGCTTTCATAAAGTAAGACGGCGCCGTCGGGACCGTTCGCGGTAAAACAACGGTTTACATACGTACATTTTGACGCATGCTGTTCATAAAAGGAATCTGCCGGCTCCCAGATCACATCCGCACGCACGGGAAGTGCGCAGAACAGGTAACAGAAAAATACAGCCACGAGACATAAATTTTTTTTCATAAACTCCTCCTTAGAGCGTGTTTAAAAAATGACCCCCACGAGCCATGAACATACATTTGCTGCAACCGCCAGCCTGACCGGACTGTCTGTTCTCCACAGGGGCTTCCCTGCAAAGCTTCGGTATATGCAGGCCTCCACAGCTACCACAGCAATTTCCACAACCGGCTGTATGAACATCCGGGGCACGTCCGGCAGGTACATTCTTCCCAGCCAGCATAGCAGTACCGCAGGCGGATTGGTCAGAACATTTACCAGGATTACGAGCAAAATGATATTCCGCATGTTTTTTCGTTGTTCTCCCTGTGCGGGAACATGGAACCGCTTCCTCTCCAGCAGAATAGCCGCCGCTGATTCCACCGCTATCGTAAGCGCCAGGGAAATTCCAAACATTTCCATCAGATTATTGTCCACCGCGGATCCCCTTTCCCAGCCCTGCTGCCAGCAGCAATAATGACAGCACGCTGCCCACACAGCCAAGCACGTTCCCGCTCCACAAGGACGGCATCCCGAAATAGCCGGGGAGGAATCCCAGGAACAGGGCAAAGGTCAGGAACCCAAACGCAAATCCCGGCATTTGGGGGAAGGCACATACCATCCAGTATAAGGTGACAGGCATCGTCATGTTGAATAAAAACAAGGCTGCCAGCCCCATCGGCATGGCCGCGGAAAAAAGATAGCAGAACGCTCCCGCAGCCAGGGAAAGCACTGCTGTCCGGAAAGCACCCTTCCATGCCGCCAGGATGCCGCCTGCCATCTTCCCTCCCACCAGGGCAAGAACACCCAAGATGCCTGCCAGAGCCTCTGTTTTCCAAGGAAAGGCAACATTCATGCCGATATAGGACCGCAGGATGACTACAAGCAGGCAACAGACTGACAGTACGATCTTTCCCTTAACAGTCTGCGGCAGCGGCAGGCTGTTCTTCCCGTATCCGTTCTCCAGCCTCCGCGCACCGCTCTCCCTGCAATCGCTCTCCAGCCTCCGCGCATCACTCTCCGGCCGGAAATACGACAGACCGTACTCTCCTCCCAAATTTTCCTGTCTTTCCAGCCCAACCGTCTTACATTTAGGGAAATATCCCCGCAAATACAGCTTTCCGGCAAATAACAGCGCCAGCATGAAAATACCTGCGCTGACATAACACGCACTCCATCCCATCCTGCCTGTCCCACTGCCTGCGGCAGCTATCGTTCCGAGATACAGGCCCAGCGCCCCCGGCGCCACAAAGATACCGAGCCGTGCACCCCGCCCGCTCGTCTCACGGTCCTCCCGGATCGTCCCCACGCCGCCTCCCACATGGAACAGGGCATTCCCGATCCCCAGCACAAGCGGATGCGTCACTACACCGGCAATCGTACATAGAACCCCCAGAACCGCAGTGATATAGGCGTAGTCGGGGTTGCCCTTTCCGCAGCCCTGCCTTGTATTCAGGGCATCCAGCAATACGCCCAAAGGCATCTGCAGCGCGAAGGCACAGAAATTATACAGCAATATGTAAAAATAACCATGCTCCCCCGGAAGATATCTCCCGAACATCGCCATGGCGCACAGGCCATCCACCAGTAAATGCAGAATGGAATAAAGGACTGTCATATGCCGCCCCTCCCCATTAGTTGAATAAGGAAACGCCGATGAAAGCGTTTCCCTGGAAAAATAACCCTATGTGTTCCTTACTTATAAACGAATTTTACCCGTAAAAGTTTCAGAAAAAATACATCAAAAATCATCCAGCCGGAGCATCTCCCGGGGAATATCCTTTATCATTTCGTCAATGCCGTACTTCTCCCTGACAGGCGCGGGGAGATTGGGATAGAAAGTCCACGCCGCATATCCGAGCGCCCTGTTTCCCCACAGATTCCATGTGGAAAGCAGATATCCATAATAGTCCTTGTCAAACCGGATGTGGCAGGACAATTCCTTTATCATCCGCAGGCACATCACCGTCTCAATATCCGCCTTCCCATGGTGCAGCAGTACATCATACTCCGATTCCAGAATCAGCTGTGAAATCTCATAGGGCTGCCCGTTTATGAGAAGATCCATGGCAAGATCCAGATAGGATCTGACCGGCTCCCGCAGATCATTTTCCACCGGGAGATTCTCGATTCCCGACTCCTGCAGATGCAGGATTGTCCTCATAAAATAACATAATACTCCATCCAAGGTTTCGGTATCATATCCGCTGCTGCGAGTGCCCATGTGCCGCCCCTCCTCGTCATTCTACCCTTTCTACTTCCCGAAATAACAGGACTGATTCTATCTCCCTGAATCCGTTCTCCATATAAAATCTGTGTGACGGATATCCCCTTTGCGTTCCCAGAAGTATGGAATCACAGCCTGTCTCCCCGAGGGCATCTTCCATGAACCCGAGCAGTTCCCTCCCGTATCCCATCCCTTGATATTCAGGGTCAATGCAGATATCTTCCAGCCTGAAATAGCAGGAACCGATACAGGGAATCACCACCCCCAGCGCAACTCCCAGGATATGCTCCCCTTCGGCAAGGACATAGGCGCATTTTGCGTCAGAGTCAAGGAAAGCCCTTATGTACTTCTCCACATCCTCCATCCTGTATTTCTCATTCCAGGGAGCTTCACCATATGCGCCTATATAGATTTCCGCACATTCCTTTACCGCGGTTTCATCCAATTTCCTTAATTCAGCCATGGGGATCTCCTCTCCTATGAATCATTTCGGGCAAAGTATGCATATGGAACTCTTCATAAGAAAATCAGCATAAATGCGGGCATACCACATTTCAGATTCAGCTTGACGACATCATCATATACTTCCATCATCCTTGAATGAGAACCTGACGATCCACGGCATCAGGTTTTTTATCTTCTGAAAACCGTTATAGCCAAAAGATGGATCAAAATAATGGATGATCGTGCTTAACGCTGTCCCGTGGCTGCCGACCACCACGCTTTTTCCTGCATATTCCCTCAATATCTGAGCAAGCGCGCCGATATTCCGTCTCTGTACCTCCCGCAGGGATTCCCCGTCTGGACGCCGGAAATCAAAATCCGCCCACTGCCTTTTACAGAAATCATCAAAATCTTTTATCCATTCATTTCCGATCTTCCGCTCCCTGAAGTCGTCAACCAGCCTTATTTCCATCCCTTTGGCCTGGGCAAATTCCCCGACGGTGTCCACGGCTCTTTTATACGGGCTTGATAAAATGACGTCAATCCCTTTATCCCACAAAAAATCCGTTACCAGTTTCCTGTCCTTTAAGCCCCGGGCAGACAATCCTCTGGTCAGGTCGTCGTGATTCCGGAAATCCGGTTCTGCATGGCGCACAAAGTAAACCGTCGTCATTTCATCCGCGGTCCTTACGCCTTATCCCTGATCTGCCCATGGAGCGTCTGCAGGGAATGTACTTCCCCGTTGCCGGCTTTCTGGACATAAAGGATCCCTTCCGCCGTGGCCCGGGCCGCCGCAATGGTGGTCATATAAGGAATCTTCGCCTTGATGGCCGCTTTCCTCAGGTAGCTGTCATCATGCACGCTGTCATTGCCGATGGGGGAGTTGATGATCAGGTCAATGTCACCGTTGGTGATCAGGTCGAGCACATTGGGCCTGCCCTCATACAGCTTCTTGACCAGCTCCGCTTCCACCCCGGCCTCGTTCAACAGCGCACAGGTATTTCCGGTGGCAATGATCTTAAATCCGGCCTCCTTCATGGCCTTGCCCACTTCCACGACCTCCGCCCTGTCCTTGCGGTTCACGCTGATCAGCACCGTGCCGCTCAAGGGAAGCCTGGTCTGGGTAGCCTCCTGGGCCTTAAAGAAAGCTTCTCCCACAGAGGTGGAAAGTCCCAGCACCTCGCCGGTGGAGCGCATCTCCGGTCCGAGGACGGGATCTACCTCCTGGAACATATTGAAGGGGAATACCGCTTCTTTCACACCGTAGTAGGGAATATCCTGCTCCTTCAGGCCGGGTACGGGGGACGGTCTTCCTGTGATGTCCGCCGTAATGATCTCCGTTGCCAGGGGCACCATGCGGATGTTGCATACCTTGGAAACCAGGGGCACGGTGCGGGATGCCCTGGGATTTGCCTCCAGCACATACACCCTGCCGTTCTCAATGGCATACTGCATATTCATCAGCCCCTGTACATGCATCTCCTCAGCGATCTTTCTCGTGTATTCCTTGATGGTTGCCACATTTTCCTCTGAAATGTGCCTGGAGGGGATGATGCAGGCTGAATCCCCGGAATGGACGCCCGCCAGTTCCACATGCTCCATCACTGCCGGCACAAATGCATGAGTGCCGTCACTGATGGCATCGGCCTCGCACTCCGTGGCATGGTTCAGGAAACGGTCTATGAGGATGGGTCTGTCGGGAGTCACGCCCACCGCCGCTTTCATATAATCGGTAAGGCTCTCGTCCGTGTACACCACCTCCATGCCCCGGCCTCCCAGCACATAGGAAGGGCGCACCATCACAGGATAGCCGATCTCCTTCGCAATCCCCAGCGCTTCCTCCACCGTGGTAGCCATCCCGGACTCCGGCATGGGGATCTCCAGCTTATCCATCATGGCACGGAACTGATCCCTGTCCTCCGCCAGGTCGATCACGGAAGGAGAGGTGCCCAGGATACGCACACCGTTTTTCTCCAGGTCCGCCGCAAGGTTCAATGGCGTCTGTCCGCCGAACTGGGCAATCACACCCACGGGCTGCTCCTTCTTGTAAATGCTCAGCACATCCTCCAGTGTCAACGGTTCGAAATAGAGTTTGTCGGAGGTATCGTAGTCCGTGGAGACCGTCTCCGGGTTACAGTTCACGATAATGGTCTCAAAGCCCAGCTTCTTCAAAGCCATGGAAGCATGGACACAGCAGTAATCGAATTCAATTCCCTGGCCGATCCGGTTGGGGCCTCCGCCCAGGATCATCACCTTGGGTTTCTCAGAGCGGATGGGATTCTTATCCTCCGCATTATAGGTAGAATAATAATATGCACTGTCAGGGGTTCCGCTGACATGGACACCCTCCCATGCCTCCTCCACCCCAAGGCTGATGCGGCGTTCCCTGATCTCCTGCTCAGGTACATTTAACAAGATGCTAAGGTACTTATCCGAGAAGCCGTCCTTTTTCGCCTTGACCAGCTGTTCGTTGGTGACGCCTGTATGGGAAAGCGCATCACTGCCATCCGCTTTGTCACCAGACGCTTCCCCGCCGGAAGCCCCGCGCCTGCACGCCAGCAGTGCCTGCTCTTCCTCCGCAAGTTCCTTCATCTGTTCGATAAACCAGGTCTTCACATGTGTGATCTCGTGAAGTTCCTCCACCGTGGCTCCCTTTTTCAAAGCTTCGTACATGGCAAAATGGCGCTCGCTGGAGGGGGTGATCAGCAATTGCAGGAGCTGCTCCTTTGTCTTTTCCTCCAGCTTCGGAATCTGTCCCAGACCGTAGCGCCCGGTCTCCAGGGACCGGATTGCCTTCTGGAAAGCCTCCTTATAATTCTTACCGATGCTCATGACTTCGCCCACGGCGCGCATCTGGGTGCCAAGCTTATCCTCCACGCCCTTGAACTTTTCAAATGCCCAGCGGGCAAATTTGATTACCACATAATCGCCGTCCGGCACATATTTATCCAGGGTTCCGTACTTTCCGCAGGGAATATCCTGCAGTGTCAGGCCTGCTGCCAGCATGGCGCTGACCAGGGCAATGGGAAAGCCTGTGGCCTTGGACGCCAGCGCGGAAGAACGGGATGTCCTGGGATTGATCTCTATGACAATGATCCTGTCGCTGACAGGGTCATGGGCAAACTGTACATTGGTTCCGCCAATGACCTGAACCGACTCCACAATGCGGTAAGCCTGTTCCTGCAGTCTTTTCTGCAATTCTTCGGAAATGGTGAGCATGGGCGCCGCACAGAAGGAATCGCCGGTATGCACACCCATGGGGTCAATATTCTCGATAAAGCAGACCGTGATCATCCTGCCGTCCGCGTCCCGCACTACCTCCAGCTCCAGTTCCTCCCAGCCCAGGATGGACTCTTCCACCAATACCTGTCCAACCAGGCTGGCCTGCAGTCCCCTGGCGCAGACCGTGCTGAGTTCATCCTTATTATACACCAGACCGCCGCCTGCACCGCCCATGGTATAGGCAGGGCGGAGCACCACGGGATAACCCAGCTTATCCGCTATCTTTAACGCTTCTTCCACCGTATAGGCCACCTCGCTGCGGGCCATCTCAATCCCCAGTTCATTCATGGCATTTTTAAACTCGATCCTGTCCTCGCCCCGCTCGATGGCATCCACCTGGACGCCGATGACCTTCACGTTATATTTATCCAAAATACCCGCGCCTGCCAGTTCCGCGCACAGATTCAGGCCGGACTGTCCTCCCAGATTGGGAAGCAGCGCATCCGGACGTTCCTTTGCTATGATCTGCTCCAGACGCTCCTTATTCAGCGGCTCGATATAGGTGACGTCCGCCATCTCGGGGTCTGTCATGATAGTGGCAGGGTTGGAATTGACCAGTATAATCTCGTATCCCAGCTTTTTCAGCGCCTTACACGCCTGTGTGCCGGAATAATCAAACTCACAGGCCTGTCCGATGATAATGGGACCCGAACCTATGATCAGGACTTTATGGATATCTGTTCTCTGTGCCATGTGATAACCTCCTTAGTTGTATATGAGCAGTTGGCTTTGCTCTCCTGTCTTTCCATACTTCTTTGCATACATCGTTTTATTTTACCATAACTTGGATCGTTTGCAAATATGGAAAATTTTCGATTTGCCATAAAGGTAACAGTTCAGCCATAAAGTAATAAGACGGTTCCCCCAAAGAGGAACCGCCCCGCACATCGCATTATTCATTCAACCTGTCCAACTGTGTCAAATTGACCCCCAGGCTTGCCAATGTAACCTTCAATTCAATGTACCGCTTATGCATTGACGCATACGTATCAGGGGCAATTTCCCTGATCGGTATCATCCAATCCTGCAATCTTGAAAACTCAGTAACATAATCCTTAATGATATCTGCTGCACTTGGCATATGATCACCTGCTTTCCATAAACATTGATGGTATTGTGTCTGCAATAATTATAACAATCTATACCAGGCATGTAAAGATCTTATTCTGCCAGATAATGCCCCAAAAGTAACAGTTCAGCCCAACTACCTGATCAGTCCCCTGTTCTTCGCATAGTCACAGACAAAGACGGCAAAGGCGGCTATCAGCAGGATAAAAACGGAAAGAATATCCCACACATCAACCAAGGGCTCCCCGATCATCCTTGACAGAATCATATTGACAGCCAGCATAAAAGGAATCGATATCAGGCACGTAATCCCCGCCGCCTGCATCTTCCGCTCTTTCATGCGGCGGAACACCGCATATATGAGCCACAGATAGAGAACGGAGACCGCGGATACTGCGGCTCCGATGGAAAACACCGCCCTGACCCCCACCAGTTCATTCAATATATATAAATACAAAAATATGAAAATACTGAGCGCGGCCAATCCTCCCGCAATTCCTCTTTTTCCCAGCAGGGTGACAGGGAAAGACACCACCCATGCGAAAATAATAGAACTAATGGGAATCAGCGACCATGTGAAAGTGCCGGATATGGCAAGGTCACATATGGCGCACACTGCGATCCCTATCAAAAAAGCTGCCGAAAAGATAATGGTAACCACCATATTTTTAGAAAGATTATTCTCATCCCTTCGCTTCAGTTCAATCAGGTTTTTCTCCGCTTTCTTTTGATAATTCTCCACATTCTCCATACTTACTCTTTCCCCGCTCAGCAGTTCATTGACCGTAATTCCCAGTATTCCGCAGAGTTCCAGCATGATGGACGAATCAGGCATACATTTCCCGGTCTCCCACTTGGATACGGCCCTGTCCGTAATATCCAGTTTTTCCGCCAGCTGCGCCTGGGTCAGTTCCTTCTCCCTGCGGCATTTTGCAATAAATTCCCCTATCGCCACTTGATTCATCTCTGTCTCTTCCTCTCCTTCCAGCCTTTCCGGCTCTTCCATTTTTTCTGCTTTTTCTTCTCCTTCCTCCTCTTCCGGTCTTTCCGGCCCTTCCATTTTTTCTGCTTTTTCCTCTCCTTCTGTTTCTTCCACTCTTTCTGTCTCTTCCATTCTTTCTGCCTCTTCCTCTCTTTTCGTCTGGCAGGCATCCGGTACCTCTTCACGCCTGTGCATACAGCTTACCCTTTCTGCACAATATTTTACAACGAACTATCGGTTGAGTGACAGCCCAACTGCCGGTTGGGGAGACGCTTTCCGGGAGAAATTCCATCAGATTGATCACCTCAGACTCTTCCCCAATGCTGACTACCATATACAGTTCTGTCAGCAATGGGGCGTCAACAGGAAAGGAATAAGTCTCCCCGCTGACCCATGCATTGCTCTCTGACATTTCCTGCAGGAAATGGGTGCTCATACCGCCGAGGCCATCCGCTTCATACCGGCCGTTGATCAGGATGTTCCAGCCGCTTTTGCTCTCCGGTATGGTAAACGAAAAACTGCCGTCGGAATAGGAAATGCTCACCCACAGCCGGGCAACCAGATTTTCAAATCCGATGGAGACAGAAGGCTCCATTCCCTCTGGAAGGAACTGGATCCACTGTCCATCCATGTTTACCGCAATCCCGCTTCCGTTAAAGATAACCTCGGATCCTTCATACCCGAAATTGGACTGCAGTTCCTGTTCCGGTGTCCGGGACGGATCCACTGACGACTCTATGACGCCGATATAAGGGGAATCATATTCTCCCATGGAGGCCTCGTAGGCAACCATCTCCGACACATCCTCCCCGCAGGAATAATACAGTTTACCCAGACAGTAAAGCATCTGTATTTCCGGCGCATTACTCCCCTGTCCGTTCTTCGCGGCAGGAGAAGTGGCGAACAATACCACAAGGACAGTAAGCAGGACTGCGCTGACCGTTATGGTTCCTATCGTGACTTTTTTTGATTTCATGATTGCCGTAATCCTTTCTTCTGTGGCATTTTTACTGAAGTGACTGCCTATGAGCGCCAGCCCGCTCTTCTGTTCTTCCAACAAAATCAGGGCTCTCGCATATCCCGCCCTTGCCCCCTCCCCCAGCCGGCGTACCACAGCTTCGTCGCAGGCCAGTTCTATATCCCGGTTCAAAAGGACATACAGCAGCCATACCATGGGATTGAACCAGTGGATACACAGGACAAAAGCAGCGACCAGCTTACGGACCGTGTCAAACCGGCAGATATGTATATATTCATGCAACAGGATACATTCCATCTGTTCCCTGTTATTCCGACAGATATCCTTCGGGATCAAAATAACGGGATGCAGGAGACCGTATGTCAGCGGAGTGGAAATTTTCTCCGACTGCCGGATCTGAACAGACCGTCTCAGGGGATGCTTCTCCAGCCATCGGGATACCCACGCATTACTGACAGGTGTGGAAATCCGGAACTCCCGATACCAGTGCGCATAGGACACAATGACAAACGCGATGCAGAGAAGCACTCCTGCCAGCCACAGGATCATCCACCAGGCGATTGGAGATGATCCCCCCTGTACCCCCAGTCCCTCCTGTACTCCGCCGATATCCACAGGAAAACCTTCCATTCCCGGCCGGAATATCACGCGATCCAATCCTCCTTCCACGCCTGCTGCCGGGTCCTGAACAGGGTTCCTCCGATCCAGCAGCGAATAAACGCTGAATACGGACGGAACGGAAACCGGTATGATCAGGCGCAGCAGCACGATTTCCCAGAGCAGGACAAACGCCCTTTTGGGAAGCTTATTCTTCAAAAACACCCGGATAACCGCGATCACCAATACCATAACCCCGCCGGAAAAACTGATCTGCCATAAAGTCATATCCACCGCCTCCTTAGTCCAGGTCGCCCACTATTTTTTTCAGTTTCTCGATTTCCCCGGCGGAAAGCTTTTTTCTGCTGAGCAATGCCGCAAACAGTTTATCCGCGGAACCGTCAAAAATCTTATTGATCAATTCATTCGTCTCTGCCTCCTGGACCTTTTCCCTGGAAATCAGTGCCCGGCACATGAAATCGGGCTCAGTGCGCTCAATTGCCCCCTTATTGATACACCTTTTGATCAATGTGTATGTGGTATTCTTGTTCCAGCCCAGTTCCCTGGTCAGGACATCCGCCACATGCCTCGCCGGAACAATACCCTCCTTCCACAAAATACTCATAACCTTCAATTCAGAGTCATAAAGCTTGATTCCGTCTTCCTGCATGATAATTCCCTCCTTATCCCTCGATCCAATATGTGTAATTGCGAACCCATAAGACTGTAGTAGTCCCTCACATATAGACTACTACAGTCTTACGCATATGTCAACCACATATTGTCTTATCGTCAGGATTGTTTCATGGAACTCCCCATACAGTATTGTTGGTTACAGGCAAACTGTCAGTCGGATTCGATTCTGGCCTGATGGCTTCTGCCTTCTTTACAGGAGCCTCCGTTCGATAAAAAGCACAGATATACTGCAAAAGACAATTTTGCATGACTGTCTTTTTCTCTGGAATCAGAAAAAGCAGCGAATTGTTTTCCCAAATATAAAAAAACAATTTCACTGCTTTACCGCTTATGTTATTAAGTTACTATGATTATGCCAGAACAGGTTCCCTTTTCTCGATGATAGTTCCTACTTCGTCAATACTCTTTTCCACGCACTCCGCTATCTGATCTAATGTATAGCCTTTCCCGTGCATATTCAAAATGATTGTTTCATCTCTCTCTGCCACAGTCCTTTCCCTGATCCCTTGTGAAAGATTACACATAACACTCACGTCCTTTCTCAATTCATCATTTACCGAAATGTCATATTCGCTTTTGATAATCCCAATTTTTTCATCAACAGTCAGTTCCATCGAAAGCAACGCACTCAACAGACGGTGCCGGTCGCATTTCTCATCATGCACCGGAAGTTCGTTCGATATACCTATCAAAACAATATTTAACAGGTCAAATCCGCCCTTCCATGAATAAGAGCCGAGCAGGTCATCTTTTGTAAGATGCACATAAGCCATGCTGTTTTCGTCCATGTTCATACATATCCATATCGAAAAAAAACGCCTTATGTCATTGTAATTTGTCTTGACAAAATCCCGCTCCTTCTGCGAAAAAACAAGGCGGCTCACATAAAATACAGCTCTGTTTAGGATATGATAGCTTGTCGGCTCATCTTTTTGTGCTTCTAAGGAAGCGCTGATTAAATCATCGCTTCCTCAGAGCCTCCGGCGGATGCGCACGGATTTGCAGGGGTTTATGTTGCTTCGCAACGCAAATCCGGCGCGGGAAACGCTTTAATCAGCGTTTCCCTAAATTCACGATAACCTGTGAAATACCGTCTTGCATGCGCACATAAAACACAATGTCAAACCTTATAAGCCCCTCATTAATCTCCACATTTTCCGTATTGAAACCGACTATCCTCTGCCCCGCTTGTTCCTTTTCGACATTGGTAAGCCCCGGCTCTACCGGAATCACACTGATAAATGGTTCCCCTTCAATATAGGTTACTGCTTCTTTGGGATCCATCCCCTTAAACTCGTCAACCGTCTTTACCAGAATATGTGCCAGAATGATTTTATTTCCTAACAGCCGCTTTGCTTTTTCATCATATTAAGCATCCTGATCCGCTGCATTGACTGCACTTTTTATTTCAGTATCCATTATAGCCATAGACCTCCTTTGGTATGATAGGGAACACAAAAGCCATTTCCAAAAGGTATATGGACTCACTGTTCTTATACCCCGAAATCCCGGCTAAATCAATTATATTATTCAGCCTCCGGCGCCTGCTCAGCGTTAAATGCCCTGTTCTGTCCAGGTAGTACCGTTCAGGCGCTGGCCCGGTATTTCACAAGGTATTTATCGTACTCCGCCTTCATATGTAAAAAGTTCTCCTCCTGGTCCGGAAGCAGATTCCCTTTCCTCTCAAAGACTGCCAGCCACTCTTTCAACAGCTGGTCCGTGTCCTCTCCGGCCGCATAACCTACCAGGGCTACAAACGAAGGTCTGTTTTCGTCAGATAAGAACCTGGAATCAATATCCTTAATCACCTCTGAGGCCTCATTCGCCAGAAGCTCATATAATTCCATATCTCTGTCGTCAACGCCCGCGTCAACATATTCTTCAATGATATCCTTCGCCGTGACAGAAGGCCTGCTGCCGTTCTGTAAATACTGCACCATCAGGCCTTCCAGCATTTCCAGCTTATCCCTGACGACCTGCCTGCTCTTTGTGCCCTTTCCCTTGTCAATCTCATCAAACAACAGCCCCCTTCCATTTCTGCTGCCCTGCCTGTAGGACGAGATAAATTCCCTGAGAAAGTCCGCAAACATTTCATCCTTCGCCTGAAGCTTTGTGAATCTGGCAAACAACGCGAGGAAAACAAAGGCCTCTTTCTTGCTGAAGAGATCCCTGACATCTTCCGTTATCACCTTCTCCAGCCTTTGTATATATTCCTCAAATTTGTCAAACTCCTCCTCCGTGGCATGGACATTGAGATATTTACAGGCATCACTGGGTTTTGTCTTCCAGGCGCTTAGATGGTTCATGCACATCATCGCTTCCACAACCATTCTCTCGACGGTTCCCTTTGTCTTGTCCTTCTCGGAATAGCCTGTACACTCCACAAAGAACCTGTGGTCCAGGATCTCACGGATCCGGCCTGCAAACCTGTCGATATAGGTAAATGCCTTCTGATCCGTATTCATGGCAACGTGGTTATTGTACCGCTTGATATATCCTGAAATTTTAGTGCTGTCACAGCTTTCGTGAATGACGGTCTCAACCTGATATTCATCAAACTTCTCCTGCAATTCCTCGGGCAGCCTCTCAAAGGTTTTATTTCTGATATCACATACAGCATCCTCGTATGTGATATTCCCCTTTTTGTCAACCACCTTTTTCTTATAAGGGATCAGGGAATTCTCAACAGAAGCGGTTATCTTATAATTCATCTCCCTGAATTTCCGCAAGGCAGCGGTCCTGCAGCCGCCGTCCACAATATGCAGTTTTGAATCCTCTTCCTCTCCCAGGATAATGGGCGGAATATAATCATCCGTCAGCACAGTGACGACCAGTTCATTGATCTGCGCATTACTCCAGGCGAAATTTCTCTGGACATCCGCATTGTTGTCAATGTCGCCCTTCTTGTTTTTCTTCAGGTACATATCCAGTGTATATGTCTGCTTCCGTGGTCTTGCCATTTTAAATCCCTCCAGCCATACTTTTATCAAATGATCTGCCTGTATAAGCCACCTATAATACAGAGACATTTCTGTATGAGTGAATCGCCTCACAGCATTCTGCATATTGCTTCGCATTGATATGCAATTCCTTCCTGACCTCACCGGGGAGGTAACCAATGGACCGAAGCCTCAGCACTTCCTTCTGGAGTTCCGAGAGTCTGCTGAGATATAACAGCATCCTCCTGCTGTATCCCTCTTCACTTCTCTCGAACACCTCTTTTTCAACAGTGAGCTCATCTGCTATGATGTCTCCTATCGTAATGCCCTCCTCATCGTCCACAGGCGTATCGATAGAGACGGAGATATAGTCCGCCCTGCGCTTTTCCCGGTTCCTTTTCGTGATTTCCGTCCTGATTCTTTTTGACAGGCAGGAATACAGAAACGCCTCAAAGGACTGCGTGTTGTCATATCCCTTCATGACTTCCACAAACACCTCGTTCGCAAGAGAATAGAAATCATCCATGTCTTTGTCCGATATTCCGCCGAATTTGGACAGGATCTTATCCACAATCCCATGAAGTTTCCTTGCATTATCTGCATAATATGCCGCCAATACCCATTCCATATAAACACTGTCCTTTCCTGTCGTTGACAATTATCGTGTCGTTGACAATTACCAGTATAGAATGTACGTTCTGGTTTGTCAATAGGATTTTCGAACAAACGTTTGTTATTTTATTTTTGGATTGCAACCTGACTTCCACATTCACAAAACCCGCGCTTACGCGCTCCTGCGTCTGCTTACGCATCCGCGTTTTGCTCATAAAGAGGGGTGTTAACACACCCTCTTGGAAGTAAGTTGCTAATCCAACGCACCGCCTGCATTGCCATAAATGGCATGCAGTCAGGTCATTGGATTGCAACCATATAGTTGGAAAAATTTACCAAAATCGACCACCCAAATGTAGAAATATATAGTAGGGGCATCCCAAATGCAAAAGAAAGGAACGGAACTGACAAATGAAAGGAACATTCCACAGAACAGAAACTTATGATGCAGCCCACTCCGGATTCGGAGGAAGAGTCTGTGCTTTCGATTTCAACAGGAGGACAACACTGTCGGAAGCCGCCGAAAGGATCATGGCGGACAGACGGTTTGACCAGCAGTGCCGGAAGAACGTAAACCATACCCTGGCCGGAGAAAGGAACTGACAAATGCTTGACAGACAATATCATCTCTACTCCATAGATACCGGACATTTTTACAGCAATCACGAAAAAAGCCTGCATGACAGATACCTTAAATATCGCAGGGAATCGATGGAACTGCAAAGCAGACTGCCGAAACTGGAAAAAAAACTGGAACAGGCAGGCTGCGCAGAAGCGGATATCGCCAAACTGCGAAAGGGCATCACGGAGGGAACCGCGGTCACGGAGTCCTGCGGCGGCACTGTCCCAGAATACCTGCATTGCCTGGGATTCATAAAGCACAAAAAGGAAAAGGCAAAACGCGCAAAAGAAGCGCTGATCTCTCTTCTGTCCCACAAGGCTGCCCAAAATGAGCTATCGAAAGGCAGGGATCACATCCGCGCGGTCCGGGAAGACAGTATAAACGACACAAATGTGGTCTCCGTATTTGAATCCGCACTCAGCAGGGCCATTGGGATCAGGCCGGATGAATTGACGGAAGCCCTGATAACCGTACAGATCTACTACCTTGAAATATTTAAGGATATTTCCTTTTACGGTTTTACCTTCCAGGGCGAAAGATACAGATACTTTACCTCCTCCGCCGGGCAGATCCGCACCAGAAAGGCAATGTTCATAAAGGAAGCCGTATGGGCTGCGATTGAAAAAAACATCATGTGCGGCCTCACCATGGAAAGGATCAACGAAAAGGGCGGAAATAACGTCAACAAACACCTGGCCTACATGGCCCTGACAAATACCGCCACAGACGAGTGGCAGGAATTCGATATCGACAGAACCATTGTCATCGATGATTTCGAGACGGATGTGTATGGCACCTTTGACCTCGTAAACGAGACCGACTACTCGATTGAAAGGAAAACCGGCCAGGTTCCCATCCCCCATACGGACGGGGCAGGTATGATGCTGCCCTCTGTCTCGGCGAAAAACTTTATGTTCCGTGCCCCCTGGATCAAAGGACTGTTGGGCGTGTTCGATTTCCGGAGGTTCGTGGAAGCAAACCGCTGCTCTCCTGTCGTCACGGACATTTACGGCAGGGAACATGACATCATCCGGGAGGATATCCGGATCATCTTCACCAGAAGCCAGTTTAAAATGTACAAATATTACGATTCCTGGGACGAGTATAAGGAAGCCTTTCAGGAGTATCACTGCGGCGCCTGTATCTGCAATGTGGAGGAAGACAGGATCAAAAACGCGAAGCTGAACTATCAGGTACTTCAGACCCTCACAGACATTACGGAGAAGGAGCTCGGTCTGCTCACCCGCAGGTCATCGGAGCGGATCAGCGGCATCAGTACCTCCAGGGAAGCCATGATGGATCTTCTCGGGATCACGCCTTATAACACAAATATGACGCCTTTCCAAAAGGCAGTCAAATTATATCCCGCCCTGCTCAATGACACCTATACCAAAGACATGATCCGCGACATAAAGAACAGCCTGTTGAAGAAATACCGCAGCGGAAAGCTTGAAGTGAGGGGAAAATACACCTTCCTGCTCCCGGACTTTTATGCCGCCTGTGAACACTGGTTCGGCCATATCGAACATCCGGAAGGACTGCTGGCCGATCAGGAAGTATACTGCCGGTTATTCCGACGGTACGACAGACTGGACTGTATGAGGAGCCCCCATTTATATAAGGAGCATGCCGTCAGGCGGAATACGGCCCACCAGGCTGATGGCGGGCCGTCCGGCCAGTTGGGCCAGTGGTTTATCACCGATGCCCTTTACACAAGTTCCCATGACCTGATCAGCAGGATCCTCCAGTTTGATGTGGACGGGGACAGATCCCTTGTGGTGGCGGATCCCGATTTTGTCCGGATAGCGGAGCGCAACATGAAAGGCATTGTCCCACTCTACTATAACATGCGGAAGGCGGAACCCACGGCGCTAAACAGCAGGACGATCTATGCCGGTCTGACGAAAGCATTCACATACGGCAACATCGGCCTTTACAGCAACGACATATCCAAAATCTGGAACCATGATGTATTTACAGACGGTTCTCCCTCTGAGAAACAGGAAGCAGTGGATACGGTCAAGCTGTTATGCATGGAGAACAATTTCTGCATAGACGCCGCCAAGACCTTATATATGCCGGAACGCCCGGAATGGTTCAGGCCTGTGGTATCAAAGTATTCCAGGGACAAGCTTCCCGCATTCTTTGAATACGCGAAGGACAAGGAAAGGTCACAGTTGAAGGAACGCAACGGAAGCCTCGTGAACCGGATCTATGACCGGATACCCGATCCTCCGATCAGCACACGTGGTCTGAAATTAGACGACCTGGACTACCGGAAGCTGAAATCCGACGGCAGGATCGTCTGCAGCCGGGAAATATCCGATCTCTATGACCGCCTGAACAGACAATACCGTTACATGACAAACCGGAAAGATGAGTATATGGACAACCTTCATTATATTGCCTGCAAGCTCCGCGGGGAGTTTTCCCGGTCCGGCTATTCGGAGGAAACCATCACCGATATGCTGGTAGACTATTTGTATGGCGGGGAAAAGAGGTATAAGCAGTTACTGTGGTTTCTCTACGGCCAATATATTGTAAATAATCTGCAGAACAACCTCGACATACCGAAGACAAAATTCATTCAATGCGTGGACTGCGATGAATGGATTGAAATCCGCGCAGACAACAGACGCACCTGTCGATGTGAGCGCTGCCGCCAGATTCACTTAAAGAACTATGAAAGAACCCGGAAACGGCAGCAGAGAAACAAAAAAGCATAATGTCCCCTTTTTAGACAGACAGATTTCAGCCGCTGTCTGCGGCCGGCTTTTCTCCGGTCAATATCAAAACAGCCGTAAATAACGGACAAAGCTTTGTGCGTATACGGAGAGGGACAAACAGAAACGGATGCACGGAAATGAAGCAAAAACGGAGGGAACGCATTTGAATATCACCCAGAATACGTTAATGAAACAGGTGGCGGACAGGGAAAATGTAAACCTGGCCATGGTCCGGAGATTATTCCGCTCCACAGAGGACATTATTTTCGACTACCTGTCTTCCGCCGCCCCGTCTGAGGAACTCAATATCAAATTGTTGAGCGGCATTCAGATCAGGCGAAGATACATAACAGGTAAGAAATGCTCAAAAGGCATGTTCCGGGATCAGGACTGTCCGGAACATGTCAACACAAAAGCCGCCCTGTCAAAGTATTATAACGAGCAGATCAACCGGAAATTGTTCGACAGGCAACAGGGGCAGGGACGGGGTGAAACCCCAACCGTCCCGGAACCGGAAAAGTCCAGCTAAGGAACTGTTAAGGGCAAAATTAAAACAGCGTCTGCCCATATCTGGGTGCTGGAAGGGAAAGATGCGGAACTATAATAAGGAGGAGCACAATGGATAACACAACTTTTATCGACTCGATGGGACACCATGTCAAACATTCAACCATGAAAGATGAACACCAGCTGATCAGGATCACCGAAAAGACACCCGTTCCGAAAGACATAGGTAAGATCGTGTGCGGTGACACAAATTCAAACATCCTGACCTTTGAGACCAACAGGTACTATGACGGTGTCGACCTCTTTACCAAAAGGATCAAAATCATTGTCAGGAATGAACTGGGACTGTTCACAGAGGACACCGTCAACCTGCAGTATAACGACGAACTGCTGAGGTTTTCCTGGATATTGTCTGATGCCGTCACCTGTAAAAGCGGCATTGTCACAGCCGCAATTGCATTTATCGGTTGGGAAAACGGATATAAGTACACCTGCAAATCCCTGCCCTTTACCATAAAAGTAGAAAACTCCCTGGATCTGGATCCGAGCCTGGACCCGGATCAGGATCCGCCTGAGGAGACGCCGGAACCACCCTACAAAAACTGGTTTACAGACATAGAATGCAGGCTGCAGGAACTGGAACGGGGCTCCTCGGATTTGGATCAGGGCTTCGCGAATCTGGGTCAGGACTTCAAGGACTTGGATCAGGGCTTCTCGGATTTGAAACAGGACTTCGCAAATCTGGACCAGAGCCTCTCGGATTTGAAGCAGGACTCCTCGAATCTGGACCAGAGCCTCTCGGATTTGAAACAGGACTCCTCGAATCTGGATCAGAGCCTCTCGGATTTGAAACAGGACTTCGCGGATTTGCATCAGGACTTCGCGGATTTGCATCAGGACTTCGCGGATTTGGAACAGGGTCTCTCGGATTTCGAGACAGAACTCATAGACTTTTCGGACGGCTGAACAGATCCGGAGCAGCCCTAACAAACAAGCCCATTTGCACTTTGACGAAATATACAACAAGAGCAGTCTCGAAAACTCTTTGTGCCCAGATGGGTGCAAGGGAGTTTCCAAGACTGCTCAACAAAAAGGAGGAAACAAAACATATGGCAGACCGATCAAAACCTATTGACAAAGAATACCTGATCTCCTCTTTGAGGGGATTGGACAGACATGTATTGAGCAAAAAATACCAGAGCCAGGAGCCTTCCTTCTCGCAGGCGGCAACAAGGGCGAACCTTGCCAGCGGCGAAAAAATACCCGTACTGTTCGGCAAGATCATGAAATGGTTCGCCGACTTGAAGGCGGTGGCATTCAGCGGGAAGTTTACGGACCTGATCATAGAAGATGCCGGCAAGGGCGCATGGGACAGGCTTGGCCTCACCAAATTATATGATTACGCCGACCCCAATGCCGTGGACGGAGCCATGACCAACTCACTGGCAACCTCTTATTTTGATACCTGTATGAAATGCAACACCGGCAACGAACCCTTTGCGACAGATACCTATGCTTTGGGTTCTGCCGCCAGACGGTGGAGCGGGATATACGCCCGGAAGATAACCTGCGACCAGATCTCCTGCGACCAGGTCTCTTGCGACCAGGTTTCCTGCAACCAGGTCTCCTGTGCCGACCACACCGGCACACAGCTGCAGCTGGGCGTCACCTCCGCACAGGATCTGACCGCCCCAGGCAACACCAATGTGGCCGTGTTCTATAAGGACAACGTCTTCGGGGCAGGCATCGGCAGACAGCTGGACGGATACGACGGACCTGACAGCCACCGGATCACCAATCAGATGGTGATCGGCCATTACAACTCGTCCTGCTCCGGCGGCAGCAATGCAGGCGGGACGGGCGGCATCGCGTTTCTCATCGGAAACGGCACAGGTGAAATGCGCTCCAATGCCATGTATGTGGATTACGGCGGAAATTCCCACATAGCCGGCACACAATACATGAACGGGGCGGACTATGCGGAATACCTGGAGTGGAAGGATAAGAATACAGAGCGCGAGGACCGCGTGGGAAGGTTTGTCACCCTGAGCGGGGATAAGATCGCCCTTGCAAATGCCTATGATCTCGTCATCGGCATTGTCAGCGGCAATCCCTCTGTGATCGGTAACGACGACTTCAACGCCTGGGCCGGACGCTACAGGCGGGATGCCTTCGACCGGCTGATCCTGGGAGATGTTGCCACCGAGGACGCCGAAACCGGCGAAACAGTCATCCTCCACGGCCAGCCCCAGCGCAATCCCCTGTATGACGCCAGCCTTGTATATATTCCCAGAAGCGAGAGAGCCGAATGGGATGCCGTGGGCATGCTCGGAGTCATGAAGGTATATGATGACGGAACCTGTGTGGAAGACGGCTATTGCAAGGTATCCTGCAACGGGACCGCCACCGCTGCCCTGCCCGGGGAGCATTCCCTTCTGACACCGGTCTTTAAGGTGATGAAACGGGTTTCCGGCGACATCATTGAAGTATTTTTCAGATAACCAACCGCAACTCCCTCTCAAACATTTGACAGAAAAGGACGGATTGAGCCCATGAGTGCATACAATCGCGAAGTAATTTTGTCGAGAACGGTGACGAGCGACGAAACAGGACTGCTCGCAGCCATCCCCTTCCCCGTTTTCTACAAGTATTCCCATCCCCTGAAAGGAACCATCGACCTGGAAGTGAAACTGTTCCATCCGGCGGAAGGCATCAGCGCCAGCCTTTCTTTCGGACTGGTGGACAAGACTTTCATCCTGCTGGATGCCGCCGGCAACACATTAGGACGGGAGGGGGATTTTGCGGTAATCACACCGAAAAAGCGGGGATCCGACGGCAGAAAATATGTATTTGGCCTGCATGTGTCTGTGGATGAGGCGAACCAGTCGCTGAAACTCTACGACTCCTATTACTGCCTCCAGGCGGACACGGACTGCGAAGTCTTTAACGGGTTGAAATACCTGTTCGTCCCCTGCTGTCTGTCTGGCGTGAACGCCGGATTCCTGGAAGAAGCTCCCTCTCCCGCCGAACCTCCCGGGAATCCCTGTACCCAGCTGATCATAGACAGGTATACGGGCGTGATAACGGGGCTGGCAGCGGAGAACGATGTACTGTTTACAAAACATAATCAGATCGTGGTGTACAACAACGATTTGGCTCCTTACCGTGAGGAGCTTGGCGGATCCCTGCAAAACCTGATATGGAAGTACCGGTATCAGAACGGGATCCTCCTTCCAACCGACCGGGACGATCCCAGGTACAGGCTTTTCTGTAGCCTGAAATCTGACATGGAGGAATTAAGGAGCTTACAGATCAGCGCCTCCAGATGGGCTGTGGAGCAGATGCTGTATGAGAACTTTAGTTCCTGTAGGCAGGTACAGCGGATGCTCCGAAAGAAAAGAAGCCGGATCAAGGAACTGGCAGAACAGATCTGCCGTGTGCAGGATCAGATCCGCAGGGAAAAGATCCGAAATTACAAGAGGAACAGACTTGCGTACCTTGCCAACCATCCCTATCCGTACTATGCCAGCGTCTGTCTGCTGATCAAAGACGAAAATGCCTACCTGGAAGAATGGCTGAAACATTATGAATCCATAGGCATCGACCATTTCTACATCTACGATAACAAGTCCCGGACGCCGGTCAGGGATACCATCCACGCCATTGACGGCGGCAGGTTCGACGCCATGTGTACCGTGACTCCCTTTACGGAGTACCGAAAGAATATGCAGTATGAGTGCTATGAGCACTGTCTGTCCCATCATGGGACCGAATCCCGGTGGATCGGCTTCTTCGACACGGATGAGTTTGTGGATGTGGATCAAGACATCCATGCATTTCTCCGGCAATACGAGGATGACTTCTGTGTCTGGCTGCCCTGGGAGCTGTATAATGCCAACGGCCATATCAACAGACGTGATGCCGCCATGAAGGAGGCTTTTCCGGCGCCATGCCCCGACCCCTACGGGCTGTGGGGCAAGGTGTTCCTGCAGCCCTGCAGAACCCAGTTCATGTATGTCCATCTGGGTGTGGGCCTGGACGAGTGCGAACAGGTGGTGAATCCTGACCACAGGAATCATCTTGCAAGCTACCATGACCTGTACATGGAATCCAGGAAAGGATCTCTCGCCCTATACAGGTACGGCAGGATACGGCATTACATCACCAGATCCTTTGAGGAGTGGACCGCGAAAATGAAACGCGGTACATCCGACCCCAATTTCAAAAGGCAGTTCGACAATTTCTTTGCCTACAACCCCGACCTCGCCTACTTAAAGGAGGATCCGGACGTGTTGAAATTAATGAATACGAAACAGGGATATTCCTGAGCCCCTGCGCACAGACCGGCTGCCGCGCACAAACCGGCGGTCACTCACTGTCCGTCGGTCTGCTGCGGAGCGAAACGCCGAAATACTGGAGGTGATCACGATCGGCAAGACAAGAAGCCATGAAATCATGGCATACAAAAACGAAATCATGAATGAGATCTGCGGTTCCGAAGAGCTGCGAAAACTGCTGAACTGTGAAGAGGGAGACAGGATCCCCTTCCGGTATTCCTTTCCTTTTGAGTATCTCCCCGGGACATTCTCGGGGACGGAGCGGTACATCAATTTTGACATAAGCACAGCGATAGATCCGGCAAACAATACCTTCCGGAATCTTACAGTCTGTCTCTATATCCTGAGCCATGAGGATGCCGCCATATGGGAGGAGAACGGGCAGGCCTGCCTCTGGTATGACAGAGCCGCCTGCGAACTGGAGCAGATCCTCTGCGGGAAAAATCTCTTCGGTGTCGGCAGGACAATCCTGTCCTCCAGCGAGCCTTACAGCCCCCACGAGAGGTGCAAAGGACGGCTTCTGAAATTCACGACAAAGGATTTCAGCAGCAAGTCAATAACCCCGCTGCAAGCAACGAGACATGGAGTTTGAAACGCCCCAAGTGCAATGCGTCCATAGGACGCTATGGTATTGACCCTCGCGGCATTCGCCAACTGTCCAAGCCAGCCATTGGCTGGCTTTGTGCACGGCCGTTTGGCTCATTGCTCGCGGAAATAAAAAGTGTGCTTCGCATTCTTCCTGGTCAAAACATAATTTCCTATCAGATAGAAAAGCGAACAGAGGTGAAACATGGAAAATCGAAAAAGTCTTTTAAAATTGTCCTCTGTGGACATTCTTCCCGGCCTGACCCTGCGGATTCCCACGGTGGACGAGATTCTGGAGGACGAACAGCATTACTACCATCTGGTCTCCTCCCTCACTGCCACGCCATACCAGTACATGGTACAGCTGGATGATTATGGCATCGACTTCACACAGATCGATGACTTTGAACTGTTTATGATGCTGTTTCCGGCTGTGGCCAGGGAGGATACCAGGATCCTGTTCGGCGATGCCGACCTGTCAGATCTCATACGCCGGAATCCGGAAAACGGCGCGCCCTCCCTGTACAGCAGCAAAAATGACCTCACCATCGACGAACTTGTGTACAACAGGATCGCAGACCTGATCCGGAAGGTCAACTGCCTGAAAAGGGAGACCCGGAAGCCCGGAAATGAGGAAGCCCGGAAATTCCGCATCGACCTGGAGCGGAAAAGGCAGCGACGAAATGCCCATAAGCCATACGAGCCCTATCTGGAGAAGCTGGTTGTGGCTCTGGTCAACAGGCCGGAATTTAAATACAATTACGAGCAGACCGGACAACTGACCATCTATCAGTTCAGCCAGAGTTTCGAACAGATCAAGACCAGCATCAACTTCGACAATATGATGACCGGCGTATACACCGGAACCATCGATATGTCCAAGGTCAAGGACAGATCCTGTCTGTCCTGGGTGCCTGCCAGCCGGTAATCAGACAATCAAGATGGGTAATTCCTTACTGGCTGTAAGGGACAGGAAATGGCACAGCAGACAGCAACTGTCCCTAGTTTTAGCACCGGTTTTTTCAGTCGAAAATTACGGCTCAAAATATCAAGCCGGTACGAAACCAGCCGTAAATTACGGTCGATGCTTTGTGCGTATATGGAAAGGGGAAAAGATCCCTGCCCATAAAGTATCCTTTTGCAAAATAAGGCTTCTCAGAGGCCTTATTTTTTTCTAAAAACATAGGAGGAAAGTAACCATGTTCAACTACATCAGAATGAAACAGAACGAATGGAAGGTCAGGGCTGCGCTCTATGGGGCTGCCGCCGCTGTCATCGACAACCAGAAGGAAGTGCTGGCGCTGGTGCAGAAATTATACACTGCCCTGAAGGATGTTCCCGCGGAGGCACTGCGGGAGGAACTGGTCTCCCGTCTGGCGGAGATGGCACACAATGACTGATTTCATGCACAGCAAGGAGGTAACAATCTATGGGTGAACTCAGCAGACTGCTGGAATCCTTCCTGGATCCCGCAAGGGTCAGGGAAGCCATTTCAGAACTGAAAAAAATAGACACCCTGCTGACAGAGATCAGCAGGACAAATGACAGGCTGTCCAGGTCTGACCTGGCCGGCATCGGGCACAATGCCTTCTCCGCCGCCAGCAGATACGGCAGGAATGTTACCGATTACCTGGCCGCCGTCCGAGATGCGTCCCAGGCCGGTTACGAGGACGCGGAAGGCATCGCCGCACTGTCCATGGCCGTACAAAATGCCTGCGGCGTGACTTCCGAGCTGGCTGACCAACTCATCTCCGCAGCGGACCAAGCTTACGGGATGAACGGTTCCGTTTCGGAACTGACCCGGGTGCTGGACGGAATGAACCATATCACCGGCCACAGCGCCGTCACCATGGAGGACCTGTCAGCAGGCATGTCCGACCTCGGCTCCACTGCCGCCTCCCTGGGGGTTGACGCCAATGAGGCAGCCGCGGCGCTGGCCACCCTGATCACCGTCTCAGGCCAGGGCGGCTCCGATGCGGCAGAATCATTCAGGGCCATCCTGCTCTATACCGGGCAGATCACCGATGCAGAGAACGGCATCACCGCCAAGGGGCTCAAAAGGTATGAGGATGCCTGCAAGTCCCTGAACGTCAGCCTCCGGGAGACCAGGGACGGGGTGCGCTCCCTCCGGGATCCCATGACGGTACTGGGGGAACTGGCCGCCGCCTACAGCAGGCTGGGGACAAATGACAGCCGCCGGAGCGGCCTGCTGGATTCCCTGGGCGACTCCGCACACGCCGACCAGCTGGATCACCTGCTGCAGCAGTGGGACACCTATGAAACCATGCTGCGGCAGTATGCCGACGGCACAGGCTCCATGGCTGCGGAGGCAGAAAATACAGCCGATTCCTGGGAGGGCTCCCTGAACCGCCTGTCCAACACCTGGACGGATACGGTGGAAAACTTCGCGGATTCGGACGCCATCGTGGCTGCCATAAACAGCCTGAACGGACTGCTCTCCGCGGTCAACAGCCTGACAGACGGCCTCGGGCCGCTGGGAACCGTCGGGTTAGGCGGCGCCGGTATCGGCATTGCCGCATTCGTTAAAAACTTTGCTTGACCCCATGGCGACATGGGGTGACAATCACCGGAATACCTTTGGCGAGAGATTCCAGCTGGGCGATCACAGACAAGGAAACAGCATGACGGCGCTGTCTACAAGTCTATGGATACATGGGGTTTTTAACAGGACTCTGCAAACACTTTCAGCGGAGTATAAACGATACATGGAGGAGTAAATGCTTGGAAATCTCTTACACATGTGTAAGACCGGGACATCCGGCTAATACAGGGCAAACCGAAATCCCTTCCCTGCGGATGAGGTTGCGAAAGCAGAAAAAATTGACCCTGTTGGTATATGGCAATAACGGCGAGAGCCCGCAGGTCCCTAAGTACCGCTGACAATGGATAACGAGCAGGACGGCACCCTTTTACGGAAAGGGAGCAATCCCCACAGACATACCCATCCTCTCAGCAGGCTGCAGCCATAATGCAGCTTACTGATAACGCATAGTGCGTATCGCGATTTTATGATTTTCAGTGATACGTTCGGCCGCAGTGTTTCGGCTGACGAGTAAAAATCAGCCTGCCCTCCGGACAGGATACTTATGACAATACAGAGCATTACCACCCTGGGATAAATGGCACTTATGAAGCAGCACTTTCCCCTGCCCGCAGGACGTATGGGAACAAACCGGCAGATATTACCACGTATACCCGCAGTTCCTGCATTCAAAACTTTTGTTGATTTTCTTGCTGAATATACCCAGTACCGCCACAGATACACCGCAATTCAGGGCTGAAATTGACTTGATATTTGTACTGCCGCAGGTGGGGCATTTGGGTTTGTTCTGCTGTGCACTCCTTGCAGCTTCAGCCGCCGCATTATTTGCCGCCGCCTGTGCCGGGGTTAACAGGCTGGGTCCCTGTTTTTCTTTATATATGGCAAAGACTTCCCTTGCCATAGCACTGTCGCACCCGAAAATCCTTTGAATATATGCAATACATCCCTCCACTGCATCAGAATAGTAATATGCTTCGATGAGTTTATCATCAACGTACTCACCAGTTTCAGGATCCTTGGCGTCCTTCATTATTTGATCATATATTTCATATGCTGTCATTAGCCTGCTCCTTTGGTTATTTCCTATGATTATACTGCATTTACATCACAAACGCAACTCAAATCTCTCGCCCAGATACAGTCCGTTTTAACAGCTACAAAAAATTTGCAGAATGTAGCAAACCAGCGCGAAACGCTTAAAAGCATCGGAAGAACCTACACCACCGAAACCCTCAAGGCAGCCCTCGCACAGTCTACCCTGAATAAGGCGCAGATGAAGACAATCCTACTCGCAAACGGTCTCCAGGGTGAATTATTAGAGACCACCGCCGCGGAACTGGCCAATGCCGCCAGCACACACGCCGTGGCCGAGGCACAGAAAAAGGCAGGCGCCTCCACCCTGGGGTTCAGTACCGCCCTCAAGGGGCTGTGGATCAAAATCAAGTCCGTGACGGCATCCCTGTGGGCATTCCTGACCACAAACCCTGTCGGCTGGCTCACCCTTGTGGCGGGTGCCTTTGCAGCTGCCGCCTTCGGGGTAAAGAAATATAATGACCACCTGGAGGAAGTGAAACAGAAAACAAGGGAGGCCGCCGCGGAGGCAAGGGAAGCCGCGGACAGCATCAAGTCCGACTTTGATTCCCTGTCCTCCGCCACGGACAAGGTAAAAAGGAGATATGCCGAACTTGCCCAGGAAGTGGAAAACCTGGGACAAACGAACCAGTCCCGGGGAACCCTCAGCACGGAGGACTACAGCGAGTTCCTCAGCCTGGGCAGCCAGCTTGCCGAACTGTTCCCGCAGCTTACGTCCGGCTATGACGAGAACGGCAACGCCATCCTCGGCCTCTCCGGGAACATAGACACCATTGTCGACTCGCTGAATGACCTGGTGGATGTCCAGCAGAGAATGGCAAAACAGCAGATCCTGGATAAAATGTCTGATATCTGGGCCGGATACACCCTCGAGGCGGAAGAATACAGGGATGCCTTAAACGATGCGCAGGAATTTCTCGACAACACAATGGAGGCCATCTCACAGATAAACAGCAGCAGGGGTATCTCATATGATATGATCACTAACGGAAGATTCCAGCACAAAGGCGAAGTCACGAACATGATCGTCCATGATGCCGCCATGGAAGCCGGCATCGGCAATATCGGAAATGACTGGAATGGCACGTTTCAGGTTACATCCAGGAGCAATACACTTACCCCAAACCAGGTGGATACCAGTAATATCACATGGGATTTTTCTTCCCTGACAGATGACCAGTTTCACCTGTTGCAGACAAAACTGGGCGTCCTGAGTTCCGAGTATGAAACTTCCGTCATGCTTGCCCGGAATAAAGTGGCAGCTGCGGATGCGGAATTTTCTGACTACCTGAATACCTGGCTCTCCATGGATCCCATCTATGAAACGATGGATTCCGGCCTGCGGAGTGCCGCCAGGGCCATGCTCTTCGATCTCGACTGGATCAAAATCCTGCCGGATGGCATTGACACTGACGACTGGGATGATGTAAGCGCATGGATCCAGGAAAACTTCCTTTACAGAATAAGCAGTCTCCAAAAGGATCCGCAGATCTCCAGGGCACTGTCCGAGGTATTCACAAATGCCGCCCTCACACCCCCGGAAAAAGGGAATTACCTGGAACAGCTCCAGGAATATTTCGGGGAAGATGACATCTTTATGTCCGTATTGCAGCCCCGGCTGCAGGAAGCAGAGGAACTGCAGGCCCGGTACCAGGATGCCCTGTCCAGGTTCGGCGAGGCTTCCCGGGACATGCTTGCCGGCTTTTTCCAGCGCCACTCCATCAACAGTCCCGGGGAGATTGATTACTGGAACCAGGTAACCGACGGCGCCCACAGCGCTACAGAAGCAGTCACACAATACCTGAAGTCAATGACGGCTCCCTTAAAGCCCGCCGATCCCTCCCAGACCATCGACCAGCTGAACACCCGCCTCCGCCCCGCCTTCGAATCCCTGGGCTCCGCCTACCGGGACATCTTCGCGGACGACGGTTTCAACCCGGGCGCCGTGGATCTCCCCATGCTGGACTCCATCCGCTCCTCCATTGAGGAGTTGAACAGCCTCCAGGATGTGGACATCAATATCGACATAGGCGCATTTGACGCCCTTGCCTCCACCCTCACGGCGGCCGGGGTCACACAGGGACAGGCCGAACAGGCCTTCAATGACTTCGCCACCTCCGTCTTTTACGCCTCGTATGCCACGGCGGGCATGACGGGGGAGACAAGGGGGCTGGTGGAACAGCTGCTGGAATCCCTGGGCGTGGCCAACGCCGCGGAAGCCGCCGGGTACGCCCTGCTGGAGGCAAAGGCACAGTCCGTGCTGGCAGCCCACGACCTGGCAGACGCGTCCCGGGAGGAATGTGCCTCCCTCCTGGCGGAGGGCGTGGCCGCCGGCCTCACCAGGCAGCAGATCTACGGCCTCACCGCCGCGGAGATCGCATACGGGCAGAGCGGCCTCAGCACCGAGCAGAAAATACAGCGGCTGAAGGACCTGGCCGCCGCCTACGGGGATACCGCCAGCGCCGCCCTGGCCACCGCCATCGCCAACGACCTGGCCAGCGGCCACACGGACGTGGACTCCGCCATGGACGGCCTGATGGCAAGGATGAACGCCGGGATACGGAAAGCCCGCCTGGACTTCTCCGGCCTGGACAGGGCAGCCGCAAAGGCCGGCTCCTCGGCGGGCAGGTCCTACGCGGACGCCCTGAAGGAGGAGCTGTCCGGCCTCAACAGCGTCATCAGCTACATCGGCGGCGTCATTGGCGACCAGATCGACCTGTTCAACGACCAGAAGGACGCTGCCGTGGAGGCCCTGGAGGCCGAGAAGCAGGCCGCACAGGAGGCCCTGGAGGCCGAAAAGGCGCTGGTACAGGAAAAGATCGACGCCAGGCAGGAGGAAATCGACAGGATCCGGGAGGCCGCCAGCGCAAGGAAGGAGGAGATCAGCCTACAGAAGGCACAGTACGACCTGGCACGCATGCAGGGCCAGCAGGCCGTCCTCCAGTACTCCCATGGCAGGGGGATGCACTACGTGACGGACACGGAAGGGCTCCGGGAGGCCCGGGAGGCCTACACCGAGGCGAAGGAAAACATCCGGGTCTCCGGCATACAGAAGGAAATCTCGGGCCTCCAGGACACCGTGGACGGCCTGGACAGGAAGCTGGAGGAATCCGCCAGGCACTATGACAGCCTCATCGAACAGACCGAGAAATACTGGGACGGCCTCATCCAGGGGCTGGAAAACTACAAATCCCGCTGGCAGGAGCTTGCCGGCATCGAGGAACAGGCAAAGATGGAAGCCGCGCTCAGGAACCTGGGCATCACGTCGGAGGACGTGCTGAACCTGTCAGAATCCGCCTTTGAGGCCTTCAAGGGTCATTACCTGGGCGTCCTGCAGGAGATCCATGCCAACAACGAGGACGTGCTGCAGATGCTGCAGCGGTTCGGCGGTGTCTCCGCCGACGCACTGCGCCCCCTGGCCGGCAGCCTGGCCACCGTCACGGAAAACATACGGGACGCCTCCACCGCCATCGGCGGCAGGGCGGGGAACCCCGCAAAGGATCCCTCCCTCACGGACTCCATCGTCCTCCTGGGGGAGACCGCCGAGGAGACCCTGGGCGAGCCCGACGGGGACGGCACCACCGGCAGGTTCACGGAACTGGGCCGGACCATAGCGGCGGCGGGGACCCACGTGGCGGAGGTCGCAAACGGGATGGAAAGCCTGGACGGCATGACGGCGGAATGCACCATCACGGTGAACATCGAGACCACAGGCAGCATCCCGGAGGTGGCCGTCGGGACCGGCATCGCCGACGCCGTGAATTCCGGCATCCCGGGCAGCAAAAGCCACACCACAGCCTCCGGTAACAACACCCCCTCAAAAAACAACGCCCCTGCAAAGGGCAACTCCCCCTCAAAGGGCAGTATCGGCCAGGGGACCGCCACAAAGGTCAGGGGACACGCCAGTGTCGCCGGCGACTGGAACGTCCGGGAGGCAGGCAGGATCCTGGTGGGGGAGCTGGGCCGGGAACTCTGGGTGCACGCAAAGGACGGCACCTTCGAGACCGTGGGCGACAGCGGCGCGGAGTTCATCCGCACAGAAAAGGGCGACCTCATCCTCAGCCACCAACAGACGGAGGAGTTACTGGCCGTGGGGCGCATCACGGAACCCGCAGACGCCCCCACTGTACCCAATAACACCCCCGCCGTATCCGAAACCATATCCGCCGCATCCGAAAATACAACCGCGATACCCGGGAATGCACCCACCATATCCCCCTATGACCCGGCGAATGATCCCACCCCCTTCGGGGATGCGGTCAGGAAATGGGATGCCGCCATGGCAAAGCTGGACGCCCAGGCAAGGGCGGATCTGCTGAATACCAGCGTAGTCTCCTACGACAGGGATCGTCAGATACAGGAAACCATAAACCGGATCAACAATACCAGCATCTCCACCCAGAACGTCCGTCCCAATATCAATGTAGGCGGTATCAGCATCACCTGCCCCGGCGTCACGAGCCAGGCGGTCATGCGGGAAGTCAAGACCGCCCTGAACAGGGAATTTAATGGGCTCCACAATTTTGCCGACCAGTGGGTCCGGCGATGAACCGGCCTGACCCGGCAACACAAAAGCTGTCCCAGTTTTTAAACCTCCATTTTCCGGCCGCAAATTACGGCCGGAAAATAAAGGCCAAAAACAAAAACAGCCGCAGATCACGGCTGAAGCTTTGTGCGTATATGGAAAAGAAGTAAAATCAAGATCCTTCCAGGGTCTTTTTTTTAAATAATAAGAAAAACGGAGGAAAACAAAAATGACTGTAGACGTCAGCAAACTGATCATCACGGAGGTAGCCCAGATCACAGCTTTTAACAACGCAGGTGAACTGGAGTTTATCATGGATGAGGTCCAGAACGGATCCATCCAGAACACCCAGGAGAAGTCTGATATCACCGGCAGAAACGGCCGTAAGATCGCTTCCCTGAAGAAAAACAAGGCAGTGACCGTCTCCGCCACCAACGGCGTGCTCGTAGGCGGCGCCCTGGCCGCACAGACCGGCACCGAGATCGAGCAGGGTACTTTCCCTGTCCGCATCACCGATGTCATGACCGTAAAGAACAACACCTGCAAGACCACCAGGACCGCGGTGGGCATCACCGGCGCCGAGATCGGGACGATCTATGTCAAGAACGCAAACGGCTCCCTGGGGGCAAAGCTTGAGCAGGATGCCGCTGCCGCAGAAGGCAGTTTCCGGTACGATCCCACTTCCCAGGAGATCACTGTTTCCGGCATCGCAGACGGCACCGAGCTTGTCGCATTCTATGATGTGGAGGCGGAAGCCGCAAAGATTTCCAATGATTCCGAGAAATACAGCAAGGTGTTGAAGCTCTACATCGATGTGGTGCTTCAGGACTCCTGCGACGTGGAGTACGCTGGCCAGGTGATCATCCAGAGGGCCGACGTATCCGGCGAGTTCGAACTGTCCCTGGGCGGCGACAGCTTTGCCCATGCCTTCTCGGCGGAAAGCCTGGCAGGCGGATGTACCGGTTCCACCAACCTTTGGGACCTGGTGGTCTACGGCGTCAACTGACCTGTTGTCCGGAGGGCGTTTCAAAGCGCCCCCCGGTTTTTAGCATCCAAGGATACTCCCACAGTCCGGGGGACTGACGCCCAGGCAATGCCACATCCATTCCCGGGCCATTGGTACTCTCTGTACCGGCGGGAGTATGATTCCTATCATAAGGAGGCTGCAAATGACTGATAAAGTACAGAAACCCTGCAAGATATGCGGCAGGATGTTCACCCCCTGTGCCGACTGCGCGGATGGCCGGTCCATGTTCCGCTGGAAAAGGGTGGCCTGTTCCCGGGAATGCGCAAAAATATACTTTGCGAGGATCGAAGCCTCAAGACGGCCATCTTTGGCAGAATCCCCTTTCCATCCAAAAGAATCCATGGAGGTGTGATCATGCAGATCTATCTGGACCACGCAGGCACCACCCCCCTGACTGAAACGGTAAAAAGCTATCTGACAGAACTCCTGGATCAGTACGGCAATCCTTCCTCCCCCCATTCCACAGGGGAAAGGGCCGCACAGATCCTGGCAGACGCACGGCAGTCTGTGGCTGGCTTCCTCCATTCAGATCCGGGGGATCTTTACTTCACGCCGTCAGGGTCGGCGTCAAACACCCTGGCAGTCAGGGGGCTGACCTCTGATAATCCCCGGAAAGACAGCTTTGAAGTATTCTATTCTCCCACCGCCCACAAATCCATGCTGAAAGTATGTGAATCCTGTACCCGGCACATCCCCCTGGAAGTAGATTCCGCGGGCAGAATCAATCCCTCCCACCTGGACACGGTTCTTACACAGCACAATTTCCGGCGGCCGCTTGTCTGCATAGAGGCTGCCAGCTCAGAGATCGGCACCATCCATGACGTGGCCGGGATCGGCGCTGTCGTGCATCGGCATGACGGCCTCCTGGCCGTGGATGCGACCGGCTATATCCCGTCCCTGCCGGTGGATCTCAGGGTCTGGGAAAAATATGTGGACATTCTGACCTTCAGCGGCCATAAGCTCCATGCCCTGAAAGGAACCGGGGTGTTGTGGAAAAAGAAGGCCGTCACCCTGAAACCCCTTATTTACGGCAGCCAGCAGGACGGCATTGTGGCCGGGACCGAGAATGTCCTGGGAATCGCTTCCCTGGGCAGGGCGGTGGAAGCTTACGACTACGCTTCCGTCTCCCCCCATAACAGGGATTACGTATATGCCTACATCACCCGCCATATCCGTGACTGCTACCTGGTGGGCGCTCCCATCGAATCCGGGGACAGGCTTCCCCATAACCTGTATGTCTGCTTCCGGGGCGTAGAGGGCGAATCCCTGATGATGCTGCTGGATATGAAAGGCATCCAGGTATCCACCGGGTCCGCATGCAACAGCGGCAGTCTCTCCGCTTCCGCCGCCCTGTCCGCCATCGGCATGAAGGAAGCGGATCTGCACAGCTGTATCCGGTTAAGCTTCAGCGGACAGGAAACCGTGGAGGAACTGGATTACGTATGCGATACCCTGAGACAATGCGTGGCTGACCTGCGGTGGCTGGGCAAATAGAGAATTGGCTGCCGGCCTGCGGAGACTGAACAAACAGAGAATAGGTTATTTCCCGAAGATTCCGTTACTGTTCACAGCTTCGCTGCTCACAGCAACATAATGCACACAAAATGAGCAAAAGACGCTCATTTTGGCGCCCGCAGTCTCGGGTTTTTATGCCCAAAACGCATAAAAACGCCTTCGCGAAACCGGCTGTGAATAGTAACAAGATTCCTTCTCACCGGGAACGGCTTTCCGCAGACAGCAATGGAACAGGAGGTGTTTCCCATGACATTTATACATCAGATCGCACCCTATATCCAAAAATACGCGCCCGGCCGCGGTATCAAGGTGTGTTCCCCCATCATAGCCCAGGCCGTCCTGGAATCCGCATCCGGAACCTCTGAACTGGCCAGGAACGCAAACAATTATTTCGGACTGAAATACAGGGCCGGCAGGTGTCCCACATCCTGCGGCATTTACCATAAGACAGGATCCGAGCAGAACCCTGACGGTTCTTACGTTTCTTCCCCCATGCAGTGGATGAAGTTCCCCGACATGGAAAGCGGTGTGCAGGGATATTTTGATTTCATTGATGTCCCGGCTTACGCCAACCTCAAGGGCGTGACGGATCCCAGGACCTACCTGGAAAACATCAGAAAGGACGGATATGCCACAAGCCTGAACTATGTACAGAACCTGATGAATGTGATCAGCCGCTATGGACTGACAGAATACGACGCCGGGAAGGAGGAACCCATGCAGACGGACAACCTGAATATCCAGAAGCTTGCCGCCAATCCGGCCAATCACGGCGGATCCAGGAATGCGGCTTCCATCCGGTATCTGATTTACCACTATACTGCCAACCGGACCGACAGGGCCGTCTCAAACGCCCGGTATTTCAGGGACAACATCGTCAAGGCATCGGCCCATTACTTTGTGGATGGACAGGAGATCTTCCAGTCTGTGGATGACCTGGTTACCGCCTATTCCGTGGGCGGCGCGAAATGGTCTGACTGCCGCTCCACCGGCGGCGGTTCCATGTACGGCCGGATCACCAACGCGAACAGCATTTCCATTGAAATGTGCTCCACCAACAGGGCAATTTCAGAGTCCACCCTGCAGAATGCGGTAAAGCTGGGAAAGGAACTCATGCTGAAATATCACATCCCTATCTCCAACGTGTACCGCCACTTCGACGTGAACGGAAAGCACTGCCCCGGATGGAACGGCTGGTACGGGCAGGACTGCCCTGAATGGACCAGCCTCAGACGCAGGCTGGCTGCCGCCGCAGGCACCATCGCAGCAGACGGACAAGCCGGTTCCACAGGCTCGACCGCACAAGGCGGACAAACCAGTTCCGCAGGTCTGCCCGGAACAGGCGGGCAAGCCGGTTCCACAGGCTCAACCGGAACAGGCAGGCAAACCGGATCCACAGGCTCAACCGGAACAGGCGGGCAAGCCGGTTCCGCGGCACGCCCCAATCCTGCCGGGACATCCGACCCGGCCACATACCAGGTCAGGCTTCTCGACAACCTCAACATCCGGAAAACGCCCAACGGCACAATCACGCAGTTGGACGGGGCGAAAAAAGGATTGATCTATACCATCGTCGAGACACAGGGAAACTGGGGACGCTTGAAATCAGGCGCCGGCTGGATCAATGTGTCTGACAAATACGTGGAAAGGATACAGGGATCTCAATCATGAAGGAATTCAGCAAGAAACTGCTGCTGGCCGACTACCTGATTGCGGCTGCATTGATACTGGGGTTTCTGGTCTGCGTCTCCCTGAACGGCGCGTATGCAAGGGAAATGTATGCCGCAATGATAAGCAGCGGGACGGATATCACCTACACTTCCGCCCCGCAGATCTACCAGCTGGACGGCTTTGGCATATTGCTTGGCACATGGATCGCCCAGCTGGGCATCTCCAGCGGCGCCTATTACATGATGTCCCGCAGTGACCACAAGATCCAGCTTCCCATGGCAATGCTGAATACCATGCCGGATGAGATCAGGTCACAGCTCGACATGAACCAGGTCATTGCCACGGTGCTCAGCACAACAGACAATTAAAGACAATGAAACAGGAGGTATCCATTTATGGATGTGACCGTTTTTTTACTTTTACTCTCCGCCTTCTCCGCAGTCAGCAGTCTCGTGACCGAAGGCATTAAAAATTTCGCCGCCGACAAGTCGGAACTGTCCTATAATATTGTGGCCCTTGTCACAGCGCTTCTCATCGGCGGCGTCGGCACTGCCCTATATTATCAGCTGAACGCCCTCCCGTTCACGGTGAACAACATCATCCATATGGCACTGATGGGACTGGCAAGCGGCCTGGTATCCATGGTCGGCTTCGACAAGGTGAAACAGGCCATAGAACAGGTCATCAGGATAAAAGGATAAGATATTTCCACCCTGATTCGAGATTCCGTGAAGCGGAATCATGGAGGTTTATGTGTCATGAATGAAATCATGGAATTGACAAGAATCAATTTCTCGTCCGCACTCATGGCCTTCTTTGTCATCCTGATCGGGGTAAAGACCATTGTGTCGCTCTTCGAGTGGGTGGTGGAGAAGCTGGGCATTGAGACCAGGTGGACGCGGAAACGGCACGAGGAGCATGACCTGCTCCTCCAGACTGCCCGGAATCTGACCGCCCTGCAGGAACAGCATGAAAAGGACATCCTGCGCTCCGACAGGCGGGATGAGGAAATCGCCAGCGACATCAAAAAACTCACACGGATGTTCGTGGACAAGGAAATTGACGATATGCGCTGGGAAATCAATAACTTCGCCACAAAAGTATCCGAGGGCCGTCCCTGCAATAAGGACAGCTTCACCCACTGCATCCGCATCTACGAAAAATATGAGCAGATCCTGGCGGAAAACGGGCTTGAGAACGGCGAGGTAGAACTGTCAATGGAACTGATCAATGATGCCTATCGGGGAAAGTTCTGGCACGTCAGTCCATAGGGCATCAAACAGGAAAGGAAGGAAACAACCATGTTCAACTACATCAGAATGAAAAGGAACGAATGGAAGGTCAGGGCTGCGCTCTATGGGGCTGCCGCCGCCGTCATCGACAACCAGAGGGAAGTGCTGGCGCTGGTGCAGAAATTATACACTGCCCTGAAAGACGTCCCCGCGGAGGAACTGCGGGATGAACTGGTCTCCCGTCTGGCGGAGCTGGTACACAATGACTGATTTCATGCACAGCAAGGAGGTAACAATCTATGGGTGATCTCAGCAGACTGCTGGAATCCTTCCTGGATCCCGCAAGGATCAGGGAAGCCATTTCAGAACTGAAAAAAGTGGATACCCTGCTGACAGAGATCAGCAGGACAAATGACAGGCTGTCCAGGTCTGACCTGGCCGGCATCGGGCACAATGCCTTCTCCGCCGCCAGCAGATACGGCAGGAATGTTACCGATTACCTGGCCGCCGTCCGAGATGCGTCCCAGGCCGGTTACGAGGACGCGGAAGGCATCGCCGCACTGTCCATGGCCGTACAAAATGCCTGCGGCGTGACTTCCGAGCTGGCTGACCAACTCATCTCCGCAGCGGACCAAGCTTACGGGATGAACGGTTCCGTTTCGGAACTGACCCGGGTGCTGGACGGAATGAACCATATCACCGGCCACAGCGCCGTCACCATGGAGGACCTGTCAGCAGGCATGTCCGACCTCGGCTCCACTGCCGCCTCCCTGGGGGTTGACGCCAATGAGGCAGCCGCGGCGCTGGCCACCCTGATCACCGTCTCAGGCCAGGGCGGCTCCGATGCGGCAGAATCATTCAGGGCCATCCTGCTCTATACCGGGCAGATCACCGATGCAGAGAACGGCATCACCGCCAAGGGGCTCAAAAGGTATGAGGATGCCTGCAAGTCCCTGAACGTCAGCCTCCGGGAGACCAGGGACGGGGTGCGCTCCCTCCGGGATCCCATGACGGTACTGGGGGAACTGGCCGCCGCCTACAGCAGGCTGGGGACAAATGACAGCCGCCGGAGCGGCCTGCTGGATTCCCTGGGCGACTCCGCACACGCCGACCAGCTGGATCACCTGCTGCAGCAGTGGGACACCTATGAAACCATGCTGCGGCAGTATGCCGACGGCACAGGCTCCATGGCTGCGGAAGCGGAGGATACGGCCGATTCCTGGGAGGGTTCCCTGAACCGCCTGTCCAACACATGGACGGATACGATAGGGAACTTTACCGATTCGGACGCCATCGTGGCTGCCATAAACAGCCTGAACGGATTATTAGGTACAGTAAATCTTTTGACCGGCGCTCTGGGAAATCTCAATGTCTTGCCCGCCATAATGGGTGGCATTGCCGGCGCAAAAAACTTGGGTTAGCATATAACAATATGACGCAAATGGTGCGAGGCTCAATATATACCCCGTGCCGAGGTGGAAATCCTCGGGCAAAACACAAAGAACTATATGAGAATATAGGAGGGTATATTGGTAAAATCAACTGCGGCCGCTACACCGCAGACCTCTGATATGACTGTGTGTGAACTACACAGTTTCCAGATATCGCGAGAACTGGACAAGGACAAGAACAGCTCATGTGACTCATAACGTAGCATGATGACTCGACTTGCAGAGAGGCGTACTGCCCTGCCGGGCAAGTGCCGCTCCCATCGACTACCAAGAGGACATAGGTATCATCTTTCTGATACCCATGAAGGCATAGTCAGACACCTGTCATTGAGCGTGACAGAGAAAAAGTTCACCGCAGCTATGCGGCGCGTTACAAATAGCGTTTTCCATATAATATCATCAGATGACTTCCAAAAACATTGATGAAAAACAGCATCCTACCACTTATACCCGCAGTTATCACACTGAAACTGGCTTCTCACGGCTTTACTGAAAATGCCAAGCGTTGCCGCTCCTGCCATTTTTGCCATGCCGGATATGCGTCTTACCTTACGGCTGTTGCAGGTAGGACATTTTATGGCATCACTGCCTGCCTCCAGATTGACTCTTTTGATTTGCTTTTGCTGCTGTACCTGTGTCCTGAACTGGCTCATTTTCAGCTGAAATTCAATAGGATCCTTTTCTTTTAAGTCAATCATGGCCTGGAAAAAATCATTGTCATTCGCAATTTCACACATTATATCGAATTCTTTTTCTGATATATTACATTTTATTGTATTGCCATTGCATCCGTTGGCTCCATGAATGGCTGTAGGATTTGTACTATAAAGCCCTATATTCCCACATTTAACACATTTTCTTACCACACGATCCATTGTACTACCTCCCTGATATTAATTTACTTTTTATATTTTACCATATGCTTTTTATATCCTTTGGGGACGGATATCTTATTGTGTAAAAAAGGGAAAAGTATCCTACCACTTGTAGCCACAGTTCCTGCACTCAAACTGGCTTCTCGCCGTTTTGCTGAAAAGACCGAACATTGCCGCTCCTGCGGCCCTCGACGTTCCAGAAATACGTTTCACATCCCTGCTGTTACAGGTTGGGCATTTTACTGTGGTGCTACTTGCTGCCAGACGGGCTCTTTTTATTTGCTGTTGCTGCTGCACCTGTGTCCTGAACTGGCTCATTTTCAGCTGAAATTCAATGGGATCTTTTTCCTTTAAGTCAATCATGGCCTGGAAAAAGTCATTGTCATTCGCAATATAACTCATTGTAATTAATTCATCACTTGAAATGTTACATTTTATTGCATTTCCATTACATCCATTTGCGACATGATTTGGTGGATCATTTGCATCCCATAGTCCTATTATCCCACATTTAGTACATTTTCTTACCACACGATCCATAGCACTGCCTCCTGACATTAATGAACTTACTATATTTTACCATATGCTTTTTACAATTGGAAGTTGTAAAAACAAGAAGGAATAATGCTCGCACAATATTCCAATGGTAGGCTTTCGCTGGGTGGACTATTTGATGGATTAAAGATAAATCCCGATGACTATAAGGATGCGATTGCCCAATTTAGAACTTTCGATTTATCGCAGCAGGATTTTTATAATTCACGAACCGGTACAACAAACTGGGACGCAGTCGCCCGATCCATAGACAACTGCGACGAAACCGCACTTGCCTACTTCAAGACCCTAAGTGACGGGAACGGCACAATCGACAACCAGTCCGCTTCCGTGGACGGATTATCCCAGTATTTAAAGAGGACGGGACAGTCATTCCAATTCGCGGCAATAAAGGCAACTCTTCTAAACACTGCACTCAATGCGGGAATTATGTTCGCTGTTTCCACAGTGATCCAGTTACTGGTGAAAGGCGTAGATGAACTTGCCCACTCTGCTGAACGCTGCAAAGAGCGTGCCGATGAATTGATATCCTCTTACCAGTCCGCGCTCGACAATGCAGACAGCAATGCCAAAGCCGTTGAAAACCTGGCATCAAGATATGAATCATTGTCCAAAGGCGTCAACAGCCTTGGCCAGAATATGTCCCTGGCCGCTGATGAATACGCCGAATACAATGATATCGTAAACCAGATTGCCGGTATGTTCCCCACATTAGTACAGGGCTATACCAGCGAAGGCAATGCCATCCTTTCATTGAAGGGCAACGTGGAACTCCTACGTGACGCATATAAAGACACCCGGCAGGAAGCTTACCGAATGCTCACCGTGTCAGGTGAGGATGCTGATGGCAATGACATCATCGAAAACTGGCAAAACCTTCACGAAACAGACACCTTCTCCAAATTGATTGACCTGGGTGCCAGCGATGTCGGCGGCGATATATCCATGCGGAAAGCCCTTGATCTTCTAAACACCTTTTCCAGGATGAACGCGGACACCTACCGCAGCATAAGGATCTCTGCCCAGTTCTCGGAAGATCCCGATGCATACGCCGCACTCAGCGATGCCGAAAAGGAAATCGGATACGGCAGTTACCTCTATAAAGCCCTGGGAATCGGCACTGACATCACAGATGAGGAATTTGAGGTGGCCAGAAGGCAGGCAGGAGCCCTCGTCCAGACCTACCAGGCCGAGATGGACAAGTCACTCAGGGATGTCCAGACTATTGCAAACGCGTTTCTCATGACAAACGAAGATTATGCAAACCTGGATGACTCATTAAAAAGTGTCGCCTCGGTCATTGTCAACAGCATCGATGAAGGGATTGCCCTCGGGTTCAACGATAAAAATGACATTGGCGCTTACGTCATCAAGATTTTAGATGTCATGAAAAACGACCCGGAAATACAGGAAGCGCTGACTGGTCTATTTGCAATTGATACAGCCCGTATGCCGGTAAAAGAGGCAAGATCAACGATAGACACCTATGTCAGGGAAATCGCTGAAGCCATCGGGGAAGACCCGTTGGCGCTAAAGGTCAGGCTAGGCTTCGAGGACACCGTTGATGCTGCCAAAAGGCTGCAGAACTCCATCCACATGATCACAGACGACCACGGAATAGCAGACCGCGAGGAATCCGCTTACCTGTCTGAATACACAAACAGATTCACACAGGCGCAGGCCGAACTCTGGTTAGAGACTACCCGCGAGGCACATAATGCAGCAGAGGCAGTCCGGATGTATGAGAACCGGCTGGCAGAACTTGCAGCCAAATCCCCCGCCCTCTCCATCTCCCAGACCATCGACCAGCTGAACACCCGCCTCCGCCCCGCCTTCGAATCCCTGGGCTCCGCCTACCGGGACATCTTCGCGGACGACGGTTTCAACCCGGGCGCCGTGGATCTCCCCATGCTGGACTCCATCCGCTCCTCCATTGAGGAGTTGAACAGCCTCCAGGATGTGGACATCAATATCGACATAGGCGCATTTGACGCCCTTGCCTCCACCCTCACGGCGGCCGGGGTCACACAGGGACAGGCCGAACAGGCCTTCAATGACTTCGCCACCTCCGTCTTTTACGCCTCGTATGCCACGGCGGGCATGACGGGGGAGACAAGGGGGCTGGTGGAACAGCTGCTGGAATCCCTGGGCGTGGCCAACGCCGCGGAAGCCGCCGGGTACGCCCTGCTGGAGGCAAAGGCACAGTCCGTGCTGGCAGCCCACGACCTGGCAGACGCGTCCCGGGAGGAATGTGCCTCCCTCCTGGCGGAGGGCGTGGCCGCCGGCCTCACCAGGCAGCAGATCTACGGCCTCACCGCCGCGGAGATCGCATACGGGCAGAGCGGCCTCAGCACCGAGCAGAAAATACAGCGGCTGAAGGACCTGGCCGCCGCCTACGGGGATACCGCCAGCGCCGCCCTGGCCACCGCCATCGCCAACGACCTGGCCAGCGGCCACACGGACGTGGACTCCGCCATGGACGGCCTGATGGCAAGGATGAACGCCGGGATACGGAAAGCCCGCCTGGACTTCTCCGGCCTGGACAGGGCAGCCGCAAAGGCCGGCTCCTCGGCGGGCAGGTCCTACGCGGACGCCCTGAAGGAGGAGCTGTCCGGCCTCAACAGCGTCATCAGCTACATCGGCGGCGTCATTGGCGACCAGATCGACCTGTTCAACGACCAGAAGGACGCTGCCGTGGAGGCCCTGGAGGCCGAGAAGCAGGCCGCACAGGAGGCCCTGGAGGCCGAAAAGGCGCTGGTACAGGAAAAGATCGACGCCAGGCAGGAGGAAATCGACAGGATCCGGGAGGCCGCCAGCGCAAGGAAGGAGGAGATCAGCCTACAGAAGGCACAGTACGACCTGGCACGCATGCAGGGCCAGCAGGCCGTCCTCCAGTACTCCCATGGCAGGGGGATGCACTACGTGACGGACACGGAAGGGCTCCGGGAGGCCCGGGAGGCCTACACCGAGGCGAAGGAAAACATCCGGGTCTCCGGCATACAGAAGGAAATCTCGGGCCTCCAGGACACCGTGGACGGCCTGGACAGGAAGCTGGAGGAATCCGCCAGGCACTATGACAGCCTCATCGAACAGACCGAGAAATACTGGGACGGCCTCATCCAGGGGCTGGAAAACTACAAATCCCGCTGGCAGGAGCTTGCCGGCATCGAGGAACAGGCAAAGATGGAAGCCGCGCTCAGGAACCTGGGCATCACGTCGGAGGACGTGCTGAACCTGTCAGAATCCGCCTTTGAGGCCTTCAAGGGTCATTACCTGGGCGTCCTGCAGGAGATCCATGCCAACAACGAGGACGTGCTGCAGATGCTGCAGCGGTTCGGCGGTGTCTCCGCCGACGCACTGCGCCCCCTGGCCGGCAGCCTGGCCACCGTCACGGAAAACATACGGGACGCCTCCACCGCCATCGGCGGCAGGGCGGGGAACCCCGCAAAGGATCCCTCCCTCACGGACTCCATCGTCCTCCTGGGGGAGACCGCCGAGGAGACCCTGGGCGAGCCCGACGGGGACGGCACCACCGGCAGGTTCACGGAACTGGGCCGGACCATAGCGGCGGCGGGGACCCACGTGGCGGAGGTCGCAAACGGGATGGAAAGCCTGGACGGCATGACGGCGGAATGCACCATCACGGTGAACATCGAGACCACAGGCAGCATCCCGGAGGTGGCCGTCGGGACCGGCATCGCCGACGCCGTGAATTCCGGCATCCCGGGCAGCAAAAGCCACACCACAGCCTCCGGTAACAACACCCCCTCAAAAAACAACGCCCCTGCAAAGGGCAACTCCCCCTCAAAGGGCAGTATCGGCCAGGGGACCGCCACAAAGGTCAGGGGACACGCCAGTGTCGCCGGCGACTGGAACGTCCGGGAGGCAGGCAGGATCCTGGTGGGGGAGCTGGGCCGGGAACTCTGGGTGCACGCAAAGGACGGCACCTTCGAGACCGTGGGCGACAGCGGCGCGGAGTTCATCCGCACAGAAAAGGGCGACCTCATCCTCAGCCACCAACAGACGGAGGAGTTACTGGCCGTGGGGCGCATCACGGAACCCGCAGACGCCCCCACTGTACCCAATAACACCCCCGCCGTATCCGAAACCATATCCGCCGCATCCGAAAATACAACCGCGATACCCGGGAATGCACCCACCATATCCCCCTATGACCCGGCGAATGATCCCACCCCCTTCGGGGATGCGGTCAGGAAATGGGATGCCGCCATGGCAAAGCTGGACGCCCAGGCAAGGGCGGATCTGCTGAATACCAGCGTAGTCTCCTACGACAGGGATCGTCAGATACAGGAAACCATAAACCGGATCAACAATACCAGCATCTCCACCCAGAACGTCCGTCCCAATATCAATGTAGGCGGTATCAGCATCACCTGCCCCGGCGTCACGAGCCAGGCGGTCATGCGGGAAGTCAAGACCGCCCTGAACAGGGAATTTAACGGGCTCCACAATTTTGCCGACCAGTGGGTCCGGCAATAAAAGTGATTGTTCATGCCGGCGAAAAGAGATGGGCAAAGCCCCCTCTTGGCGGCATGACGGGAAGTGGGACTGGATGGATTGACCGCAGGAAAGGAGGTGACCACCCCAATGGATTTTCAGACAGAAATCGTCAGATCGATCCAGCTCATGTTCGATCAGAAAATAGGCCGATATAAGGCAGACAAAACCTATCCGTCCGTTGTGAAAGGAATCTCCCGGAAAGGGTATGTGATACTGGATTCAGCCGGCAGCGAGAGAACCGTGAAATGCTGCATCCCGAATGTCAGCCTGCACGTGGGACAAAGAGTTTTCGTGAAGGAACCAATGGGAGACCTGCGCCTGATCCATATCTGCGGCGTAATGGAAAAATAGAATAACAAGTGACTGTTAAGGACAGGATCCCGCGCAGTTGCAACATCAATACAGAGAGAGGGTGATTCCGATAGCAAAGCCACAGATCAAAAAAATAATTCCCTTTGATGCCAACAAGGACCATGCAATCTCAATTGCATGGTCCGGCATCCGCGCGATTGCCAACAGGATCCTCATTTATGATAATGAGACCAACCAGATTGTGTACGACCGCAAAACACCTTCGTACACGCTCAGGCACACCATACCCGCACACACACTTGCCAACGGCAGGAAATATGTGATGCAGGCACAGGTATTCACCGACGGGGACGTCCCTTCGGCACTGTCTGACAAGACACTGTTTTATACCTTTGAAACGCCCGCATTCTATTTTGAGAACGTGTCCGACGGGTCACTCATAGACAATTCTTCCTTTGTCGCCTCCATACACTACTATTCTCCCGACTGGGAGGACATCGGCAAATATGTCTTTTATTTATATGACGCGTCAAAAAAGCTGCTGCTGGGAAGCAGCGAACTGACAGATATCGGAAACATCAGCTATGCCTATCAGGGACTTGACAATAACACCTCCTATTACATCAGGTGTGCGGGCGTCACCGTAAACGGCATGGAACTGGATACCGGGTACGTGGGGATCACCGTGAGGTTTGAGAACCCCAACGCCTATGCCCGCCTTTATGCCACTCCCCTCCCGTCCCAGGGCTGCGTACAGGTGGCCACCAACCTGGTCATCATCCAGTACAACGGAACGGACAGCTTTACCTACACGGACGGCATGATCGACCTGAGAGGCAAAACATTGTACTACGACAAGGGATTCCTGATCAAGGACGACTTTACGCTGCTGCTCCGGGGGCAGAATCTCTGGCAGACCGCCGACATCCTGAAAATGAACCGTGGGGATAGGGGGCTGACGTTAAGCTCCCGGATCTATGCGGACGGCTCCCTGCGCTTCCGGCTGCTTGTGCCCAACGGACTGGGGCATTACTTACTGTACTCTGATCCGCAGTACTTTGAGAATACAGATATGGTCACCATAGCCCTGCGGAGAAAAAACAATATCTACCAATTGCGTGTATTCGTGGAACCGATCTCCACGGAGGAAGGCAATATGTGGTACGGCACAGAACTCCCGCCCAGGCATCTGATGAGCGACAACGACACCTGGATCAATACCGATGGGCACACTTATCCTGTGTACAAAGATTCCTGTGGAACATACCTGGAGGAGTCGGAACCGATAAACGCGCTGTTAGACGCCCTATGGCTGGGAGGTGAATGAGACCAATGTTCCTGTGCGGAAACAGTTTTGTCGGCGGCGGACTGGCCTGCTGCCTTACGCCCACCGGCATGGAAAACATCAACTATATTGAACTGAAGGAAGGACTGTATGACGGAATGTACCTCACCAGGGCAACCGAACCGGAATTATCCGGCACATTCCCCGGAGAATGGGATTTTGACACCCTATTATGGGCGAAGTTCAACGGCAGCGTCAACGCCGGCAATGTGGACTGGAACCTGGCAAACACCTCCCACATCATCCTGAAAAGCAGGACGGAGGGCACTTTCCAGTGGAAAACCATTGTCGTCAAAGAAGTAACTGACATTGCCGACTTCGTGATCAACTATCCCGATTATTTCATTGCGTCGGGACAGTCTGTGGAATACGCCATTGTCCCCGTATTATATGGCCTGGAAGGCAGCTATGCAACTGCAAAGGCCGTTTCCAGATTCACAAAAATGTTCCTGGTGGAGGGAACGGTGGCCTGGGGGACGGAGATCACGGACGGATACTGCGACACGACCCGCAACGTCCCCTCTTCCACTGTCGAACTGCTCAACAGCAGGTATCCTGTCTTTGTCAGGAATACCATTGCCGACTATGATACCGGCAGCTGCAAGGGTTCCTTCCTACCGCTGGCGGAGGAGAATGACTGCGAGCCTGCCTACGGCGAACAGTATGACTACCAGCGCACTGCATACCAGAAGAAATTTATGGATTTTATCTCCGACGGCATTCCCAAGATACTGAAACTGCCGGACGGAAGACTGTGGCTGGTCCAGGTAACACCCAATCCCTCCGATACTGCCAACCAGGCCTACAATGACCGGGATATCTCATGGTCATGGGTTGAAGTCGGCAGCGTGAACTCGGAGGAAGACTTATATTACCTGGGCTTCTCAGACGTAGAATCAGAATGGTGGAGTCAATAATGGCAGAAAAAATCACACAGGAGGATCTGCTGATCGTCCTACAGCAGTCGGCAGCCCCTACCATAAAACTGAAAATGGAAATAATGGATTCAGGCCGGAGGATCACAGGGATCCTCGACTGCGGCCTGACAGCTGGCAGCATGTCGATATCGGGAGAGTCCGATATCAGGCGCACTGCCAGCTTTGTCGTACAGCCCACATTGAAAGAAAGGATAAAGCTTGCGGAAGACAGCCCCCTGTGGCTGAACAGGGATATCCGGCTGTCCGTGGGCCTGTATGACGCCAGAAACAGGCAATATAAATATTATCCCCTGGGCTCCTACGTCTACACCGATATCTCCGGTGCATATGACGCCGCGGCCGATTCCCTTACGGTCAATTGCTCCGACTTCATGAAGAAGCTGGACGGTACGAAAAACGGGCAGTTAGGCGCACTGACCATCCGCTATCCGGCGTACGAGGAAAATGAGCAGACCGGTCAGGTGATCCGCTACAACATCCTCCGGGACGCCGTCATGGAAACCCTGCGGAACCTTGCGGGGATCACCGACTACAGGATCGACGACATGGGGGAGCACCGGGCATTGCCGGAATACAACAGACACTGGCAGCAATACCGGGAAGAAAACATCACGTGGAATGCGATCCCCTTTGACCAGGAATTTGCTGCCGGCTGCAGCGTCCTGTCCATCCTGACCACGTTCCGGGATATCTATCCCAACTATGAAATGTTCTTTGACATGGACACCAACACTTTCATCTGTCAGCTGAAGCCCATGTGCTACGAAGACGAGCTTTTCCTGGACAATACGTTCCTGCAAAGAGTGCTGATCTCCGAGAACACCTCCGTGGATATCTCCACCGTGAGAAATATCTGCGAGGTATGGGGAAAGGTGATTGAGACGGACTTTTACAGTGAAAGCTGCTCCTGTTCCGACAACACTTACCACGTCTCCATACCGGGCTATGAGGACGGATACCATACCGGAGATATCATCAGCCTGAGAATACCGGCGGCCAATCAGGCAGATACCAGAATAGACATCAATGGTTTCGGAGCCATATGCATTTACAATGAGGCGGACGAAGCACCTGTCAAGGCCAACGAACTGAAGCAGAATGTGGTGTATGCCTTCAAGATCCGTAAAACCCGCGTAAACGGCCAGGATCTCACCAGGGCATACCTGCTGGGCCAATGGCAGGTACACGCGGTCAATGTGCTGACAAACGGGCGTAAAAGCGGTCAGTTTGTGACCGCTCCCGACGGCCAGGTGTGCGAATTATACTCGAAGGAGTATTTTCAGAAATTCTATCACTGTGAACGCGTTGCCCTGACTGTCGTGGAGGAATCTCCCTTTACCGTGGAGAAACTGGGCGAAATCCTGGACGTCAAGACAGGGGGCGAATACGAAAACATCACCTCGGACAGTCTGGCGGCCGAAAGGGCGGAATGGGAAAACTGGAAAAACAGCAGACTGACCGATCAGATCTCAATCACCACCGCCCTCCTGCCCTTCCTGGATGTGAATAAAAAGGTATCCTACCAGCGGAGCGATTCGGACAGGGAGCATCCATACATTATCAGCTCCGTCTCCCATGATTTCTCCGGATACACATCCACCATCACCATGTACCGGTTTTATCCCTTATACCAGCAATAGCCGGAATATCCGGCATTTCCCTCATTGCCCAACGGGCAATATTTGCTCAACAAGCAATATTTGCTCAACGAACAATGCTTGCCCAACGGGCAGTGTTTGCCCAACAGACAATGTTTGTCGCGGGAATTACAAGGAGGTCCAAAATGACACAATACGAACATGAATTCAGCAGCTTTCCATCCCAGAAAATAACAAGACATCATTTCCGGGATGTGGACGAAACGGCTGTAGGTCTGGTGAACCAGATCAATCAGCTGCGCTCACAGGGATTATACAGCCAGGCCGCTGCCCTGGTCGAAAGTAACAAAGCGATTTTATCCCCATACACCATCGATGCCGTCACCTTCAGGACATGGGAAGAAGAGATCTATAATACCCAGATATATGCCAGGCAGGCACGGCAGTCCATATACTTTGAGGCAAACGAGGACGATTTTGACTGTCTTGCAGGAGACGTCTGGCTGGGAGGTAGCTGATATGTTATACAATCCGATATCCAATTATCCTGACAGCATCGACCCCATGATCTTCTTTCAGGATATCGACCTGACACAGGCCGAAACCATGGAAGCATACGACCGCCTGATCTCACAGGGCCGTTACAGCGAAGCCAGTGAACTGATAAGCGGACAGGAAGGGATCCATGGATTCTTTTCCGACTACCTAAACGCAATTGAAAACCGGATCCATTCTTTACAGGAACATCTATTGGCACTGGCGCCAAAACAGCCCTTTGTAAGCTCTGACAACGAGCCCGCGGCTGACAATCAGATCATCTGGATCTGACGCATATATACCATCTATGTATATGATTTGCACGCATATTTTGGCATATGATTCTGACATATGATTTAGACCTACAAATCAGGTACGTGATTCTGGCATATGATTTAGGCATGCAAATCAGGTACGTGATTCTGACACATGATCCAGACTCACAAATCAGGTACGTGATTCTGGCACATGATCCAGACCCACATATCAGATGCGTGATTCTGGCACATGATCCAGACCCACAAATCAGATGCGTGATTCTGACACATAACACAAGGAGGATTTAAAAATGGCAGTAAATGAACAGATTGTTACCGGCAGGAAATTCAGGAAATGCATCGACGTCGCCAATAAGGTCTGGTTAAGGATCTCCTTCTGGACCTCCGCAAACGACGTGGAATTTGATGACGGCAAAACCCTTCAACAGAAGCTTGGGACATTCAGTGGTCTGACAGACTCCCTGGCTTCAGCTGATTCAAAATATGCCCTGACCGCCGCCGCAGGAAAAGTCTTGAACGACAAGCTGGAGCAGACAGCAAATAGTGTACTGACACTCACAAATAATGTATCGACACTTACAAATAACATATCTACACTGAATAGCAAAATAAGTAACCTGTCCTTTGTGGTCTTAACCCAGGAACAATATGACGCCCTTCCTGTAAAAGACGCAGGAACATTGTACTTTATCCGCTCTAATTAGGAAGTCCAGCTAAGAAATGTCAAGGGGTGATTTGAAAAAATTATGTAAAATGT
>CAOKWI010000029.1 GCA_948473115.1 uncultured Lachnospiraceae bacterium
GCATATGAAAATTCATTCTGCGTCATATGGCTAGAAACTTATTTTTCGATGTACTAGGGACTTCAAGGTAACACTTCGTAACAGTTTGGCCGAAGGCTGAACTGTTACAACACTTCAGCCTTTTTCTGCATGCCAAAATAATACGTCAAAAATAAGATTGTCATAGTAATCTGTCCTGTATTGACCGCCATCTCCGCACAGCCATAAACCAAGACTGCGGTCAAAAAAGCAGCACAGATGATTCCCTGCATATCCTTCCTCAAAAGCAAACGGATCAGACACCATACATTCCAAAATACAAATAAGATGCCGGCAACAATGCCATAATCATACGCGATCTGCAAAAACATGTTGTGGGCATGATCCTGGTAAACTCCCCCCTCCATGTAAAATCCCGCTTCCGCCTTGCTATGTCCCGCAAAGTTCAAATGCGTTGCATAATAATAATAAATTGTTCTCCGGATACTGACCGAATCATAGAAATCGGTCTCCTCAAAAGAAAAGGGATTATCAATACTGCTGCCAGGTTCTCCCGGCGCCGCATGCACAGTCAGTGTGCCCGGCGTCCTAAAACGGGCCTGTCCGTCTTTCCCTGACAATTCTATCCCCAGAATCTGCAAAATCCTTCCTACATTATTCTCCAGCGCTTCCTCAAAGGATATATACCTGTCACTGTTCCATGGATCGTATGAATGAACGCTATAGTCCTCATGATACTCACCTTCAAACCAGACGGGATGATGCAGAACTGTCGGCAGATACCTGACACACCCATAGACCACAGGGAACAGCAGGACAATGCATATACTCAGCAGGATACCTTGCAGCAGCCAATGCCGAAAACTGCTGCACACGATAATATCATACGCCATATATGCAAGTACGGCCGCCGCGGCAAGTCCAAAAAAGGAAGCCCTCCCTCCCGTCAGCATTTGAAAGCCCACACTGCCCGCGGAGAGCAAAAAACATAAAATCCTCAGCACCCGTCCTGCTTTCCTTTTTTTCAGCAGAAGCCACATCCCTGTAAAAGCACAAAATGCTATCATATAAAAAACACCATTCTGGGTCTCACCTGAATACAAGCCTTTATAACGCACATAATCATACGGTCTGAAGCCAAATGCAATCGTCTGCTGCACAAAAAACCATGTCATGATCCCAAGCAGCATCCCTTCCAAAAACGCTTCTTCTTTTTCCCTGGGCAGACCGATCAAATAGAAGCATCCAAACAGGCAGAGAAACCATACAGGCCATATCGTCTCATGAACGGACAATTGCATGACTGCCAGCATACTGATTACGACACAAAAGCAAACCTTGTTCAGTCTGTGCTGTGTTTTTATCATTTTCCGATTCCATACGATATACAGTACTAAATACCCCATGACAGCCATGTTGATTACCGCAGTATACCACTGTCCGGGATAAAGCCAATACTTCCGCCCTATGGCACACCCAAGTACCACACCTGGAATACACAGGAGCGACCAGATGCCAAAGGCTTTCGAATGTATGAAATCCCGCTTTATGGAAGGGATTAAAAGCATCCCAATCACAATCCCTGTCAGATTGGCAAAAACCATCTGCAGCGTCCCCTCCGCACTTCCCCGACGCTGGTCGATCAGTCCCAACAGGACAAAGCAGACGGCATACCAGATAACAGTTTTCTTATTATTTATCATATCTTTCAGTCTTTTTTTCATAATACAGTCTTTTTCACATTTCACTTATTTTCTGCTGCACAATATCAGCCATAAAGCAAACAACAGCTACTCTACTTCATAAAAGTAAGGAAGCTTGTCAAACTATCTTATCCAACGACAAAGCTTCCCGACATTTCAATATTCTGCCGCTGCAATAATTCTGAAAAATGACCGATTCCGTCAGCACTGCCTTAGATCCCCGCTTCCCAGTACGCTTAAAATTTCATGGCAAGAATAAGCCTATTCTATTTTTCCAAATCCACCGTCTTTAATAATTCACGGATTTCTTCCACGCCAAGCCACTCTGTGTTATTTCCGGAACTATATGAAAACCCTTCCGGAACACGCTTGCCTGTGGGAACCGCCCGCCTGCTCTCACTCCACACCATCTGGGGATATACGATAAAATGCTTGTCATATTCGTAAGTGTTCATGGAGTCTTCTACCGTCACCATGATTTCATGCAGCTTTTCCCCTTCACGTATCCCTACTTCAGGCTTCTTGCAGCCAGCCAGCATCGCCTCCGCCAGGTCAGTGACCTTAAACGAGGGAATTTTGGAAATAAATGTCTCTCCTCCCTTTGCTTCCTCAAGCGCCTTGATAACCAGCTCCACACCCTGACGCAGGCTGATCCAGAAGCGCGTCATACGATAATCCGTAATTGGCAGTTCCCTGCCGCCGTTCCTGATGATATCATTAAAAAAAGGAATTACGGATCCACGGCTGCCCGCCACATTGCCATAGCGCACAATGGAAAAACAGATATCCTTACTGCCTGCATATGCATTGGCCGCAATAAAGAGTTTATCAGATACCAGCTTGGTCCCGCCATATAAATTCACGGGGTTCACTGCTTTATCCGTAGACAAAGCCACCACCTTCTTCACTCCGGTATCCAGCGCTGCATCGATCACATTCTGCGCGCCATTTATATTCGTCTTAATGGCTTCTGCGGGATTATATTCACAGGCCGGCACCTGTTTCAAAGCGGCGGCATGAATGACGTAATCCACGCCCTCCAATGCGCGGGTAAGCCTTTCCCTGTCGCGTACGTCACCAATAAAAAACCGCAGTTTATTTTCGTATTGTTTATACTCGTTCCGCATTAAAAACTGCTTGAACTCGTCACGGGAATAGATAATGATTTTCCTGGGGTCATAATTTTCCAGGACATATTTTGAAAATGCTTTGCCAAAACTGCCTGTCCCCCCGGTGATTAAGATAGATTTATTATTCAACATGATAGATACCTCATTTCCATTTACTGTTTTTCAAGCCACGTCTGATCCTGTTTTATTTTATCTGCAAATATCATACTTGTCAACAAGAACAGCCCTGTCCAAAAGCACGGAAGCCAGCCGTAATGCCTGCAGCGATACCGCGGAGCAGCCCTCACTTCTGTCTGCTTCCCGTTCCGCCCTCCACCACGCCTTCCGCGCGCAGGACACTTAAGAAAGTGCCGAAAAAGCACCTGGCATCCATGAGAAAGCCCATTTTCTTAACATATTCGCCGTCGTATTTTGCCTTTACCGGAATCTCCAATTCATCCCGTCCGTTGATCTGCGCCCATCCCGTAAGTCCCGGGCGCACATCATTGGCGCCGTATTTATCCCGTTCCTCAATGAGGTCATACTGATTCCAGAGAGCCGGCCTGGGACCCACGACAGACATGTCTCCCTTCAATATATTGATAATCTGAGGCAGTTCGTCCAGGCTGGTCTTTCTTAAAATCTTCCCCGTCCTCGTAATAAATTGTTCAGGATTTTTCAGAAGATGCGTAGGCATATCCTTAGGCGTGTCTGTCCGCATGGTCCTGAATTTCAGGATATTGAAATATGTCTTATGGATGCCCACCCTCTTTTGCCGAAACAGCACCGGGCCGCGGGAATCCAGCTTAATCGCCGCAATCAGCAGCACAAAAAGCGGGGAAAGAATTACCAATCCCACCGATGACAACACAATGTCTATTCCTCTTTTCATATATCGATACATAAACGTTCCTCTCCCACCTTTCGCCGCCCTTCCGTATTTGACAGTGTCTTCCTCCTACTCCACCCACTGGTAAGTAGGCACGATCTCCCTTACTTTCTCCCTGATATCGCCGGACTCACTCTCACACATCTCATACAGCTCCTGAAGCTGGCTTGTAAAGGTTTCCGAATCATATTCAATAGGCTTTCCGATATGAACCATCTTATTCGCCGTCTCCCGCAGCCCTTCCTCACTCATCAGGAGTTCCTCATACATTTTCTCCCCGGGGCGCAGACCGGTAAACTCTATCTGGATGTCCTCGCCCACCTTATAGCCCGATAACTGAATCAGGTTTTTAGCCAGGTCAAGGATTTTCATGGGTTCCCCCATATCCAGGACAAAGATCTCTCCTCCCTTGGCATAAGCCCCGGCCTGAAGCACCAGCGACACTGCCTCGGGAATGGTCATAAAATATCGGATAATGTCGGGATGCGTGACCGTTACCGGTCCGCCCTGCTCAATCTGCTTCTTAAACAGGGGAATCACACTGCCGTTGCTGCCCAGCACATTTCCAAACCGCACAGCCACATATTCGGTCCTGGAGTTTTTGTTGAGATCCTGGATCACCATCTCACAGATGCGCTTGCTGGCGCCCATGATGTTGGTGGGATTCACCGCCTTGTCCGTGGAGATCAGCACAAAACGCTTTGTCCCGTACTTATCGGCCGCCCTGGCCACATTCAGCGTGCCGAAAACATTGTTTTTGATTGCCTCGTTAGGGCTGTCCTCCATCAGTGGGACATGCTTGTGGGCAGCCGCATGATATACAATCTGTGGATGATACTGTCTGAAAATACTCTCTATCCTCGCCTCATTGCGCACGGAGCCGATCAGTGTTATCACATCGAGAGCCGGATACTTCTGCCGAAGCTCCTGCTGGATCTCGTAGGCATTGTTCTCATAGATATCAAAGATCAGCAGCTGCCTGGGCGTGTGCTGCGCGATCTGCCTGCACAATTCGCTTCCTATGGAGCCGCCGCCTCCGGTCACGAGCACCACTTTGCCCCGCACATATTCCGCGATCTCATCCACGTTGACTTCAATGGGTTCCCTTCCTAACAGATCCTCGATCTGCACCTCCCTCAGCTTGGAAACATTGACGTCTCCGTTGATGATCTGGTACATACCGGGCAAAATACGCAGCTTACAGCCTGTCTCCTTGCAGATCTCAAGGATAGGTTTGATTTTGCTCCTGTCCGCCGATGGAATGGCAATGATAATTTCGTCGATGTTATACTTCTGCACATTTTCGATAATACAATCCCTGCCGCCCACAATGGGAACCCCGCGGAGATACTTCCCGTGGCATCCGGGATTATCGTCTATGGCGCAGGCCACATTCATACTCAGGTAATTGCTGGATTCGATTTCCTTCATAATGGCGTTTCCTGCGGCGCCGGCGCCTATGATCATGCAGTTCACCCTTGCGAGACCCAGCCGGTGGTTCAGACGCCTGTTCTGAAAGATACGCAGAATCCGATAGCTGAAGCGGACACCCGCAGTAAAAAGCATCAGGAAAAAACCGTAAAAAAAGGGGTAACTCCGGGGAAGCCTTCTGCCCATCAGCCAAAGCACCACCGGCTGAACCAGCGCGCACAGAAAAACCGCAACCGCAATATTGACAAGTTCCCTGTCCGACGCGTACCGCCAGACGCTTTTATACAGTTTAAAAATATTGAAAACGACCAGCAGGATAACGACATTGTACAGATAAGCCGCCAGTGCGTTTTCCCAAAACTCCCGGGGCACATCCATAAACCGGAACTCATAGCGCACATAAAGACTTAAGACCGATGACAGCAGAACCGCCATCAAATCCGATATGATCAAAAGCGCTATTCTGGTGACAGGAATTTTCAGGATGCCCACCCGTATATCGTTTAACTTTTTCATTTTCTCAATCAATTCCTCCTCGCCGAGGCTTTCTCCATAAACCCGATTTTAACAGGATGATACCATCCGGCGTCTGAGTGCCCCGAATATGGTTCATTATACCATGATTGCTTCGCAATCACGGTATGGATGGCCATCCGGCCGCTGATTGTCCTGAATAAGGTCATTATACCACATCCTCCATAATTTTCAAATGTCAGCTTCCCCGTTAGGATCCTTGCTTTTCTGTGATAATACCAGATTCGCGATTTTAATACATTCATCATCCTGTAATATTGTTTCCTTTTTGATAAAATCCGATTTCAATATAATGACAGAATTATTCATTCCGGAAAATTGTAGTTGACCCGCAACCGATATCTGCGACTTTTTAGATTTGTACTTTTTCCCACCCACATATTGATCCAGGTTAGGATCATATTCCCTTACACGCTCAGCCCCCAGGCTATTCACAGCCAGAAAATCCCCTGCTTTCCCAAATAATTCCCCATTCTCCCTGCACATGAGAAATAGCAGATGATCTTCCAGCGTACCTTTCCCTTCTGTATCGCATGGGTCATGGAAAACATAAGTACCCAATATGCTTTCCGTTGTCATTCCATCGGAAATGTATGACCATGAAGCCTGCCCGGGACTGCCCACATCCAAATTGCAATTGTCCTTAAAAGCGTCCCTTATCCAGTCAAGCCTTCCCGCAATACCCAAATGATCCGCATCATAAAACAAATAAAATTCAAAAGCAGTGATGTTATCCGGATTACCCCTCACTTCCAATGCAATGCTGTTTTTCCGGTATTGTTCTATCAGGCTGTACCTGGATCCCGTATCGCTGTCCCCATTCATATTATGGAACAGGATTAATTTTTCACCATCTGTGTAGACAGCCTTAGGGATATAGGGGGAGTCGGGGCCATTGCCAATAATTTTCTCCCCAATGGAATCCTTTGCATAATTGTTCTGTATCTGTTCCCTGATTGGGTACGGGTACTTTTTTATCTGAGCCTTGTACTCCTTACAGCCGTTCGCACGAAGTATTTTCGAAATAAATGCAATATCATGTGCACCTTCACATAACACAACACTGACTATCATTTTCCCTCTCATTCCGCCACATACGCAGCTTTGTCGTTTGTATCAGTCCCCCCTATACAGACTACCTGTGTTAGTCCCCCCGGAGGTCAAACGAAATGCTGTCCACGAGATATGCCAGGTCTTCCCCCGCAATATTCCTTATCCGATCTTCCGTATTTTTATCCTGAACCAGGTATGCCGATATCTCTTCGTTTCGATACTGGTTTTTTACAAATGCATCTATGCACTCTTTCGAATGGGTTGTAATAAATACCTGCACGTTAAATTCATCTGCCAGTTCATGGATAAATTTTGTAAATTCCACCAGTAATGAATAGTGTATTGCCGTTTCAAACTCATCGACCAGCAGTATACCGTTCTTACAGTTGGAAACGCTTAGCGCCAATTCAAAAATTCTTACCAGGCCTTCCCCATAACTGGACAGTTCCATATTTCGGTCCTGAAAGAGTTCTGAATCCACCTGAAAACTTTTTTCACCGTTTTTTTCCACCAGGAAGATATTTTTGATGCTGGGATCAATTTTCCTGATAAACTCTAACACCATTTCAAAAACCATCTTACCGTTTATCTTGGCCTCGACCGCCTTCGCATATAATTGGTACAGTTCCTCCGGCTGGTAATGATAGGGACTGCTGTAAATTGATTTACAGATATGCTGTATTGTCTCATACTCGCGGTTGGGTGGGTTCATTCCATACAGATGCAGCTTCATTCGGGCAGTTTTGTCCTCAACCGTCCCATCTGCCTGGACTGAGGTAATGTAGTCGTCAAATTTTTCCACCTGGAAATCCTGGTATCTTGCAATGGAAGCAGAAGTGTCACAGTCATTGAATACTCCCTGGACTGCAATCTTCTGCTCCAACAGGGAATACAGGTACTGCGGGGTCACGCCTGTGGACCGTTTCCTGGCCTTTGCCAGGTCAAGGAGTGCGCTGATGTCATTCTGATGACACAATAAATACACCGCCTCCAGAATTGTGGTCTTACCGGAATTATTGGGGCCGGCAAACAGATTGATCCTACGCAGGTTTTTTACATCCAGTCCCTTTATCTTCTTAAATTCCTGGATCCGGATTTTGGTAAAATGCTTCACCTTTCCCACGGAAAAGCACTCGTTTACCCCACTGCTTGACAACTCCGAGATTTTTTCCCTGGGAATCAGTTCTGTTAAATCCTTTTCTGCATTCTTTAGATGTGCTATATCTTCCTCTTCCAGAATGTCAGTAAACCTTTTGATTGTCCGTATGTTCTCCCTGACGGCCGACATAGCCTTGTCAATGGATGTCCTATCGTCGGTTCCTTTCTCCAGCATCACCTTACTGATGCTTCCCCACTTTTCCATGGAATAAAGCATGCTTTCATCTGTGATAAAAGAAGCCAGATCGCGGATTTCAAACGCCTTGGTGATAATGGGCTCCCTGCTCCCATCTTCCTCCCCGCCCTCATCCTCAGTCAGTCCACCGTCACTTATCGCATCCACTGTAGATATCCATGAAAAAAAACGCTCTTCATTGATACGGTTCCTGGCTATATAGGCATCATCATCCCACTCAAGCCAATCCCGCAATATCGCTTTCTTTACCAATTCTTCAAAAATAGAAAATTTGTCACTGGTAAACTGATCCCCGTAATCACTTTTTTTATAGGAATTAATCAGCCAGTAAGCCCTTTGGGAATTTCGCAGTTTCGATTTTTGTATACCTAGCGAGTTGCATAACTCCGTCTCCTTTTTCCGGTATTCCTCTTTATCATCCCAGTATTTCAACAGGTAATCGTATATCAGCTGCGCCTGGTTGATCGCCGCCCACTTTTTATTTCCACCGATATGTTTGAGACCCATGATAATTAAATGATCCAGACCATCCTTTTGGTCATTGATCTCGGACGGGACACTGGAAAAAATCTGGGGATCCAGCTTTCCAATGGACAATCCGTTTTTATAATCCTCCTGGAGACACTTCAGCGCAGTGACCCGCCGGTTTCCTTCTATCACAAGGAAATGGTTATCGCCAAGATCCCTCAGCTGTATCACATCCACCTTTAAATATCCATTAGCCTTAAAGCTGTCTATTAAATCCTTTATTTTTTCCCTCTTTACGCCTTCAATGAATCCCCGCGTGCGGCGCTGTATCTTCTCATCAGTCAATTTGCCCTCATCGATTTTCTCATAATTGGAATCGTCTACAAATCTATAATTATTCGGATCCAAATAAAGATTCTTAATATTTCTGCTCATTTTCCCTCTGGATTCGATCGCTCTGATTTCTCCTGACATATCCATTCTCCTCACTGGCCTATGAACAATTCCCATTACAAAATATCATCCGACCACTCCACGTCCACATCTGCTCCGCCGCTTCCGCCGGATCCGCCGTCGCCGCTTCCGGAATCTCCTCCACCGGATCCATTATCACCGCTTCCTCCGTCATTGCTGCTGCCGGAATCGTTCCCGCCATCGTCGCTTCCGCCATTATCTTCGTTATTATCGTCGTTATTGTCATCAGATGGCTGGGGGGTAGGCTTCGGCGTCGTTACAGGCTTCGGCGTTGTCGCAGGCTTTGGCGTTACCGCAGGTTTTGGTGTTGCTGTGGGCGTTTCCGTGGGCTTGGGGGTGGACGTAGGCGTCGGTGTCGCCTCAGGGATCAGTTCACCCTTGTCGTCATATTTCAGGGTGGTCGTTGTGTATGTCATGCCCTCGCGGTTATTCCACAGGTCAAAAGCCTCTCCTGCCGCATTGCCTTCCCTGACCGCAATGGTGTATTCTCCCACAGGCAGTCCTGCCGCATACGTACCTTCCTCATGGCGGATCCCGCCTGTCTCACTGTCGAACTGCCACAGTTCAAAAGCCCCGTCATATTTCCCCTCCACTGCGGAAGCGGTAATCAATTGTGTGATACCCCCGGCCTGTTTCAGCAGAGTGATCTTCCCCTCCGGTTCCTGATAAAACACATTGGATACCGCTTTTCCGTATACGTCGTATCCCACCTGAACCGTCAACAGTATTTCTCCGTCCTCCTGAAGATAGTAGGTCCTGCTCCCCTCCACCAGGCGGACGGCAAAGGTATTCATCCATTCCGCATCGCTGATCATGTGGATTCCCTCACCGAGATAGTCCTCCAGCTCCAGGTTCTGGTGCATGGTCTGGATCGTCCCCAGAGCCTCGGCTTCCTCTTCTTTTGTCAGTTCGCCGCTGTAATACAGGAGCTGAATGCCCTGTGTGCCATCGTCCGGCTTCGGCGTCGCATATACGGGCTGCGACGTGACAGACACATACTGCGATTCCTCCGATTCTATCACAAATCCTATATCTCCGCTGCCGACTCCACAGCCTGCAAGAGCCATGGCAGACACTACCGCAGATAAGATCGTACCAATAAATTTCTTTTTCATAAATCCCTCCATTTTATAAGGCATCCGCATCACTCATCAATTTTCTCAGGAACCGGTTGATCTCCGTCCCCTCCGCGTAACTGCCGCTCTTCAACAGCTGATCCGCCAGGGAATAAATGCTCTTGGCCACCACCGGTCCGTATACAACGATCCTGTTGCCTCCCTGCTCCAGCACAGCGTAGCCTCTGAATGCATACTCCGTCTTATACTGATCCACAGGAAGTCCCACCAGCACGGAAGTGTAACGGTACCTGCCGTCCACTGTCTCATAAATCTTATCCTCCAGCACACCTGCCTGATTCGTTCCATAGGCCATGCCGGAAAGCACCTTCTCGCCTCCTGCTATCATGGGGTAGCTGCCCCGGTTGGCATTATTCATGATCAGCGTGCCGTACTCCTTCAACGTATAGCCATTCACACCGGAACCTGTCAGGCGTGCGCGCAGGTCGGCGGAAATACCCGTCTTAAAACGGATCCCCGACTTGCCGGTGACGCGGATGGAAAAGCCGTGATAGGTCAGCAGATCCGCCAACTCCGGCTGTGCCGTGGCTGCATAGGCATTATTCCTGTATTCCAGCGTCCACAGATACATTCCCACAGGCACACCGGAACCGTTATACTGATAGACCACGGCTGTCTTTGCCGAGGTGTTCGGCGCCTGGACAATATAGTTGCCGTTGCGCACCGCCGCGGTATAGGGAATTCCGTCCAGCCACACCGTGGTATCCGCATATCCCGCAGGGACGGGAAGCGTCACATTGGTGGAAGCCGTGGGTGCAGAGCAGGGCGCAGCAGGCATATTGTGGTAAACCGGAATTGTGAACACAAACGTATTGTCCAACGCTCCTGTCCCTTCGTACAGCTTCTTAATGCTCTTTGCCTCCGAGGTGGGAGCGGAAATATTCTGCATATACTGATGGCCATATGTGTTCCAAGGGGTTACATTGAACTTCTGCAAATACAGTGAGTTCTGTCCTCTTTTGATATAGTTGGCGGAAATGGCCTGTGCACCGCCCAGGATAGAGGCATAGGCATTGCTCCATCCCTTTTCCCTCGCATGCTTTAATCCCTTCTCAATCACTTCCTGGGTCTTTTTTCCGGATGCGTTGATATTAAAATAATTGTAATAGCCTTCATACCCCGGATAGACCCCTGAGATCAGGCCGGAAGTGCCCTGCCCCTGCTCCTGATATACCCTGGATGCCAGATGAAACGGACTGACTCCTTCCTGCACTCCCACCGCCCAGAAAATATGTCCGAAGGTCATCACTGTTCCCGGCGCGTTCTGACGGTTGTTCATAAAAGTCCTGTCCAGGAACCTGTCCACTGCCGCCTCGGTGTGGTAGCTGGGATTATAGGTCAACATCTCAAACTGGAAAACGGCATCTTCCGTCAGGGCATTCCTGGGATCCATATACTGCTTCAGCACAGTCTCGGAGGCATAATACCAGTTTCCGTCGTCATACAGGCCCTCCTTCGCATAATCGGGGAACGTCTTGTAAACCAGGCTCTTTCCGCCTGTCAGTTCGTTTGCAATCACTGTGTTCCAGTCCAGACCGGTATTCATCACTGCAAAAGTCCAGTTGGGATGCTTCTGTTTCAATGCCGTCAATGCCGGCCGGTAACTCTCCGGAAACTGCTCGATGTCTGGGTAAACAGCGCAGCCCGCGCTGTCAATGGTATACGTTGCGGCCTGAAAGTTCAGTCCGTAGCTCTCTTCCCAGCTCAAAAAGCGCTCGTCGGAAACTGCCAGATAGTATCTGGGTACATATCCTGTATATTCTGTCTCCCCGGATAACAGCCTTACAAAATACCATACCTCCGGGTTCTCCTCCTCATCCATGGTGACAAAGAGGTCTTCTATGTTCACCAGCTGTCCGCTGGGCACATTGACAACAGCCTGGCTCTCATAATCAGGCTGTTCCCTCACGGGGTAGGTATCGCTCAGGTACACCAGCGCCATGATCTCCCTCTCCAGGGCCATCGCCGCCAGTTCTGCCCCCGCCGACTCGATCCACTCTGCCGTCTCCGGTTCCAGGCCTTCGGAACGGCGGGCTCCAGCGTTTCCGGAAACAGTATTGCCGGAAGCGCCGTTAGCGGAAGCGGAATTGCCGGAAGCAGCCTGCGCCCGGGCCGGAAAGTCCGCTATTCCAAGCAGAAGCGCCATTGCCAGCACGCCCGCAAAATATCTCTTTCCTTTTTTCATCCAACGTATTTTCCTCATGGTAATAATCATGCCTTTCTATAGCCGGATATCTACTTCCGGTGACTGTTTTCTGTTGATACATCAACAATATGGACTTCATTCTGCAAATTGCGCCTTTGATCGGAGCCTTGAAGAATAACTTCTGATAAGCCGTTTCACACTCGCATCAGAACTGCCCGTCAGCTTATCATATCATATATTTTAAATTTTTCTAACGGCAGTTTCTGCCACACGCAACCGGCACCTCTCACCCAGGAACTGTCTCGCACACCGGCGCAATGCTGTCTTAACCCTTTAATTTTCTGTGCAAAACCCTGATCCCCCTGGGCGCAATGGCAAACAGCGTGTGATATATCTTATTCTTGCCTGACAAAAAGGGATTTCCCATTGCCCTGACCCAGTTTTTCCTCAGGTAACGGACCACTTCCCGATAAAAGGCATTGTCCCTGCTCATCTGGGAAATGGGAATATGCAGCATATAATCAATCCGTTGAAAAACGCCGAAGCGAACCGCCGCTTCTTTCAGGGCCGGATACTTCTCCTCCACCAGCCCGGAGACCATATCCGCATTGTCTACAATATCCATAAACACTCTGGAAAAGTTTTCCCTGTCTGCCTTCCTGGAATTGCTGCCCACACGGTAAAACACATGATACCCTCTGTCCGGCAGGGAAACAATCCTACGGATCCGCTCTCCCAGAAGCTGTACCAGTAAATGAAAATCTTCATTTAATACACCTTCCGGAAATTGCCTGTCCTCCAGCACACTCCTTTTGATCAGCTTGGTACAGAAGGAACAGTCCCCCCGATGCATCAGCAGTTCCCCTAAAAAGTCCTCCGCTTCGATGCACTCCGGCTCTTTGGGTGGAATACAGATATCCGGCAGCCGGCTCCCATCAGGGTCTATCTCATCCCTGCCCGTCTGGGCCGCGGAGACATCGTATTGTTTGATAGCGGCATATAACTTTTCATACATATCCGGTTCCACATAATCATCGCTGTCCACAAAACCCAGGTATTCGCCTTTTGCCGCCGCAATCCCCAGGTTTCTGGCGGAGGAAGACCCACCGTTCTCCTTGTGGAATACGCGGATGCGCGCATCTTCCTCCGCCAACCTGTCGCACAGTAAACCCGTCCCGTCCGTGGAACCGTCATCCACCAGCAGGATCTCTATCCGTGGATAAGTCTGACCCCGCAGGGTCTTTACGCACCTGGGCAGATATTCTTCTATGTTATATACCGGAACAATAATGCTGATCAAAGGGTATTCCATGCGCTTCTCCGTTCAATAGTCAAGGGATCTGTCAGGCTGACATGTGAACTGTTGTTACTGTTCACAGCTTCGCTGCTCACAGCAACATAATGCACACAAAATGAGCAAAAGACGCTCATTTTGGCGCCCGCAGTCTCGGGTTTTTATGCCCAAAACGCATAAAAACGCCTTCGCGAAACCGGCTGTGAATAGTAACGAACTGTTACGAACCGTAACATAACGCCCAAAAGATAGGACGAGTTTACCACACAAATGTTTCATAATTGTTTCATAAACCACGGTTCACCAATATCTGGTACATATTCCTTTCTGGAATAACAGGTGCCTCCGAAACCGGGCCGGATCCCGGCTCCGTTTTCCAGTCTATGTTTCCTGATACTTCCCCCGCTCCCAGGAAATCCTGGCGGACGCAGAAACCCAGCAGCCGCTGCGCCGCCGTCTCCGCATTCCACTCCCGGGTGATCGTCCTGAGGGCGTTGCCGCCCAACTGCCTGCAAAGTTCCCTGTCCTCCAGCAGCTTTGCCGTCATTTGGAAGAGATCCTCCCGAGAGCCGTCGCGGTAGACCATACCGTTCTCCCCATGTCGGATCAGGTAGGGAACCGCCCCCATCATACTGTCTCCCACCACGGCGCAGCCGCTGTTCATGGCCTCGTTAACCACAGCGCCCCACCCCTCCTGCCTGTCACTGGTGGCCAGATAGATCTCCGACTGTTCCATCATGCGGCGCACCTGCTCAGGAGGGCAGTACCCGTGCAGGGTCACAAAGTCCTGCAGTTCCAGCTTCTCCACTAATGATATCACCTGTTTCTCCATAATGCCGCTGCCCACTACGTCCAGATGAAAGGACAAACCCTTTTCCTTTAAATAGGCCGCCGTCTCTATGGGCAGTTCCGGGTGTTTCCAGTCCAGGAAGCGCGCAGCCCACAGTATCCTGCCGGACTGCTTGCCCGCCATCAACGCACTCTCATCATACTGCTTCGTCTCAGGAAAGTATCCCCATTTCCGCATTTTCCCAGGATAGGCTCCCACCAGGTGATAGTCGCTGGGCACAAAGGCACCGGCGCAGAACAGATAGACCGCCTTATTCCGATAGCGGGTGTGATCATGATATTTCTTCCTCAATCCACGGGGTGAAACAAACTTCCACTGTCCCGTCTTATACAGACGCTCGCTGCAGCGGATCACAGTCTTTCCCGCCTGCAGCCTCGGTTCCACATAACTCTCGTCATCACAGCCTCCAAAAAACACCACCCTGGCGGAGTCAATTACTTCTTTACAGTATTCCGGCTCTTCATAATATTTTTTTAAATAAGGAACATCTGTCTGTTCCTTCCATCCCATCTGTACCCTTTCCTGCTCCATAGGTTCCGTCTGGATAAAGGCAAAGCTCCCCGAAAGCAATTCATACATCGCGTTACAGAACGGAATCTGATGATGATTTAAATAGTTGGATACAAATGCAAATTTAATCTCACTCTCCATATCAATCCTTACTCCGCAACATTATATCAGAATAAATTTCAAGCATTTTCAAATAATTTCGCCGGGAATCGTGCGTTTTTTCTGCATGGTTTCTTGCACTTCTACAATATTCGTCCAGTTTCGCCGGATCGGACCACATCTCCATAACCGCGCCGGCAAGCCGTGCAGAAATAGTTTCCAGCGATCCGCACTGCCCTTCCTTTAGACTTCCCACGTTATCAAACTGCTTTCCGGGGCTCCTGAACCCCTCATACAGAATCCCGTCCTTTCCGGCGGAAAAGATACTGGGAATCCCTCCTACATCCGCGCTGACACAGGGCATTCCCAGAAGCATCGCCTCCCCCAGGGAATTGGGGGAATTTTCCATGGACGAAGGACACACAAACAGACCGCATTTCAGGTATTGCTCCCTCATCCCCCGTGCATCCTGCTTTCCCACAAATATCACCTGTTCTTCTATTCTGTTTTCCCTGATCAGTTCACGGAGATATTTCCCGTACCCGGACAGCTTAAGCTTCTGCTTCCAGGTATCCTGCCGGGTCAGGTCAGGTCCCGCCACATATACTTTGACATCCGGGTATTTCTTCCGTAAGGCGGGCAGCGCGGCCAGCACATAGTGAAACCCCTTTAAGGGATAGTCCCCCTGGCTTAAGAATATGGAATGTTTCTCGCAGTTATCCCGCTTCCATTCCGATCCGTAGAACTCCGGCCGCAATGTCTCATTCATCTCATAATAACACGCGTCCTTATTCCATTCCCCTGTATGGAAACGGTCAAATTCTGTCCGTCCTGTCACATTTCCCGCAAGCTTTACCGCCTCTCTCTCCATGACGCCGCGGCGTACAAACTTTGCCTGCTGTTCTCTCAGGCAGTCCCTCCTCAGCCGGTCCCTCAATGTTTTCCTGTTTACCGCCTGATCCGGCATACTGGCAAAGTAGGCGTCGGCGATAGCCGTACACAATCCCTGAATACCCAGCAGGAGTCTGTCCTTCCGTGGAAACACACGACACATGGCAAGGGTATGGGGATACTCCGTGCCGAAGCAATGCACGATATCGGGCCGGAAACTGTTTACAATATATCCCAGGCTCTCCTCTAAGCTTTCGTCATACCGGTCAGGGTGTGCCGTATCTTCCCGAAATCCATAACAGATCAATTCCCCGCCCTTTACAGGAATCGTTTTCCTACAGACATTCCGACCTCCGGAAAACAATTTCTCCGGAGCAGGAAAAGCAACGGCAAGTTCTATCTTATTTTCCTCCCGCTTCTCCAATGTCACTCCGGCAAGGCCGCTGATCCAGCCCTCCTTGTTCGTCGCCTCCACATGCAGCTGTTCCGCCGCCAGAGGAAGCATCACATTACAGAGCCACAAAATCTTCATCAAAGTCATCTCCTAATTAAATATCCAGTTCAGGTAAGGGAGCAGCCTCACATCCACAGCGTACATCCCCCTTAGCAGAAACAGGAAATAAAGGGTAAATCCCACAATCACGCCACAGCAGCAAAGTTTCCTCAGTATTCCTTCCCGCATGTCCTCCAGAAGCCTGGGCAACAGAAAAACCTGGGATATAATCATATAATATCCCACCCTGGATACCTCCGGAATGAAAGAGCCACAGCAGTATACCAGAAGTCCCGCCAGATTCAGGAAAAAATAGAATCTGTTATTCAAATCTTCGCGCAGACTTCTCCGGTAGCAGATCCCGCACAGGATCATCACACAGACACATTTCACTATGTTCACATAGGAAAGTTGCCCGTTATCAAATATGGAGTTCCTGTAATACGGATAAAAATAGAATATGATCTCCTGATAAAACCTTTGTCCAAAGATCAGGCTGACAATTAAAATACCACCTGCAACGTAATGTCCTTTCTTTAATTTTGCAGCTGCCAGGAATCTGGCCAACAGATAAATCGGGATTACCAGCAAAATAGATTTATGGAACAGGGCGCCCGCCAGGATCCACAAGACAAACTTGCCGTATTCCCCCCGCAAAACATATTTCATGGCATAGAGCGCCATGGCAAGAGCCAAATAATAACGAACGGTATTTAAGCTGTTGAAATAGTACCCTCCTGTCATCAGCAGGAACAGGGATACCGCAAAACTGCTGCCCTGATCCTCCAGCGCCCTCACAAAGAAAAACACGGTCACAATGGAAAAGAATCCAAATACAGGAAGGTAATGATCATAGCCGAAGAGCTGCTGTATCCATTTCACGATGAGATTGAATCCCGGTTCATAGGACACGTACCTGCCCTGCGCGATGAGTTTGAAATTATCCCGGTAAACCCAATAATCATTTCCCACCGCAATGCGGCATGCGGACACTCCCGCCATGAGACAGAACACGGCAAACACCGCGATATGGTTTCTTGCCTGCCGGCGGTCCGTATAAGCTCCCATACCCCTGACGCATCCCACCCCGGATGCCCCCTCCATGCCGCGCCCCGCACAGGACGGTCTGTCGACGCCGCGCCCGGAACCGGATGCCCCGCCCATACTGCGCCCTGAGCCGGTATAACCGGGCACATATTCCCTGTTTTCCACACAAAGCCCCAGCAAAACCGTGGCTGCCGTCAGCAGAACATAAACAAGCGCGCTACTTTCCATTCCTGCCCTCCCGTACTCCCTGTCTCATCCAGGCATATGCCTGCGACACACTCACCTCCTGGCAGAAAATCCCCCTGTGCGCCAGAAGGAACCGAAGGCTCATGACCCATGCCAGCCTCCCGTACAGGAAATGATACAGCACCCCCCTGTCCGTGAAAAATTTCTCATTGTATCCCGCGAACCAGGAAGACGGCCCTGCTTCCTCCCTCCCGATGGTCACGGGCGCTGTGTAAACCTGATAACCCCTGCCCATAAATTCCTTTAAGAAAAGGCTGTCCTCGCCGTTGCTGTATTTCGCACCGCCTCCGAACAACAAGGAAAAAGTAACACCCGATCTCAAAAGGCTGTCACGCCGCACCGCAAAACTCACCGCCCCATACCTGCCGCAGTTATACCAGCGCACCCTTTTCCGTTCCTCAATGTGATAGGTTCTCCTGGATTCCTCCACAGAAATGTTAAACAGGATCATATCCGCCCCAGGATTTCTCTCAAACTCCGCCGCAATTGCTTCTGCATAGCCCGCCTCATACACAATGTCTCCGTCCGAAAACAGGCAGATATCCTGATCTGCCCGCATGATCGCCTCATTGCGGCTCCTGCCTACCCCTCTGTCCGGGAAGGAAAAGAAACGTATGGTATGTCCTTTGTGCTCCATCTCCTGCGCCTGCAGGCAGTCGCATTGGTTGATGACCACAGCGTCGGAGTCCAGCTGCATACGTTCCACAACGCCCTCCATGGTCTCATTCATAACAGATGCCAATACCTGAACCTTCATAAACCTGCCACTCTCATCATCATTCGCCTTCGGGCAATACGGTCATTTCCCCGAAACCTTCCTATATCCATAGTACGCCCTGATCAGCCTCTCATCGGCATTCCATAAAATCACAGCCGTAACATTGCAGTGCTGCTGCTCCAGATATTCCAGGCAGTATTCCAGCTGTTTGCCTGCATGGGCTCCCGCCTGCACTGCCAGCAGAATGCCTTCCGCCTCCCGCAACACCCTGCATCCCTCAGGACAGAGCACAGGAGAAGGCACTGCAAACCACTCCTCCAGCGAAAGTTCCGTGTTGTCTCCGCACCTTTCACGCAGGGCAGCCAGTATTTCCGCCGGATCCGTCTCTGTCTGCACCCCGCACACTGCCACTGTCTTCTTTCCCTCATACAAATAGTAAAGATTCTCCGTCAGCTCAGGGCTTTCCAGTGTGCCCAGGGTCTTCGCGCCATAACGTTTCCTGACCGTGGCGGGAAGCCAGATATTATCGTCCCCCGTCTCCTTCAGGAGCAGGATCACCACGGCAAAGAAACAGCTGAGTACCGCGCTTAGCGCAAACGCCCTGCCCGGGCGGACATCCGGTATCACTTCCACCGCCTCCTCCGGCGCATCAATGACACGAATCCCTGAGATTTCCCTGATTCCTTCCGGAAAATCCCTGGTCATGGCCTGTTCCACCGCCCTGGCGATAAACCGGCTGGCTGCCGCACTTTCCGTGATAACCGTTGTGGAGGGAACACGCAGATCCGATGCCAGGTATGCGGTCAGGGATTCCGATACCTGTTCCTCCGTAATACGATCCAGCCAGTCACTGTCCATAACAGAACTATATTCCTTCAGATACTCCATCACCACATCCAGGAACTCCTGGGAATGCAGATACGTGTTCCAACTCATCTCATTGATATAGACGGTTCCCACATCCTTCTCTTCCTCCACCGCATATTCCACACGGTATATGGATGTGACGCCATACTGTTTTTCCTGGCGCAGCAGGACGTTCTTCACATAATATCCGCCGCCAAGGAGCAGCGTGCCCGCCAGCGTCAACAGCAGTATCCTGTCCGCGCATGCAAGCAGGCGGAGCACCGTCAGCCTTAAGTCAAATGGTTCTTTCCCGTAGCTTCCTTCCCACATTCATTTTCTCCATTTCCCAGATCACTCTTCGTTATCGTCGTACATCTCCTGTCGTTTCTGCTGCTTCTGCCATTCCTGCTCCTCCTTGAGGGCAGTGATCTGTTCCGTCTCCACGCCCTCCGTGCTGTCCGGCCAGAAGAGGATCTTCAATGTGAGCAGCATCAGCTTGATATCCATCCACAGGGAGTAGTTTTCAATATAAGTGAGGTCCAGCTTAAGCTTGTCATAGGGCGAGGTATTATACTTTCCATAAACCTGTGCAAATCCCGCCAGTCCTGCCTTTACCTTCATGCGATATGCGAACTCCGGCATCACCTCCATATACTGCTCGATGATCTCCGGGCGCTCCGGCCTGGGACCGATAAAGGACATGTCACCCCTCAGAATATTGAACAGCTGAGGGAGCTCGTCTATCCTGCATTTTCGGATCAGCTTCCCGATAGGGGTGATACGGTCATCGTTCTTCTGCGCCAGCCTTGCCACACCGTCCTTCTCCGCGTCCGTCCTCATACTGCGAAACTTCATAATTTCAAACTGCCTGCGATTTATGGTACAGCGCACCTGCCTGTACAGCACAGGTCCTCCGTCATACAGCTTGATGATTAACGCCGTCACCAGCATAAAAGGGGAAGCCACAACCAACAGGGACAGGGCGCACACGATATCCATGGTCCGCTTTATGAACCGCTGTTCCATCGACAGACTGTACTCCCGGGTCAGCATAATAGGAGTGTCAAAAATATGGAGTTCCTCCGCCCCCATTAATATAACATCCGTAATCTTAGGGAGCAGGTATACGCGTATCCCTCTCCCGTAACAGTATTTCAGCAGAAGATTCCTGTCCTCCACGGACATATCCCCGATGACCACGGCATTGCACTCCTCCCTGTCATAGGAATCGGCAATCATCCTGCATATCTTCTTATAACCTTCCCTGATATGGACGATCCTGGTGATCTCATACTTGTCCCGCCTGCTCTCGAATTTGCTGCATATATCCTCCACGGGTCTGTAGCCATGGACGAGAAACAGCTTTCTGGGCGGAAAAATGGACTTATATATGCGGTTGGCCACATTGATATAGACGACCACGATCACGGTCTGCTCCGCCATCATCATCAGAAACACACGGGGCACAAATGCCTGGTGAGCCATAATGGACAGTTCAAAGTAAATAATGATGTTGGCAAGGATCGTGGAAAACACCTGGGAAAAAATCAGTTCCATATTTTTCAGATATCCAAGGCGCATTCCCCCATACATATTGGAGAGAAACAGAAGCACAATGGCATAAAAGCTGATCTCCGCCACATGTCCCATTCTCCAGAAATCCTGCAGCTGTTCCACCACGCTGAACTGGAAATGGACAAGCCAGTGATAGGCAAAGTCCCCTACCTCCAGCGCCAGACAGCCCATGATCAGTGTAAGGTTTATCAGCCGTTTATAGGTTTCCAGTTTTTTTAGCTTTTCTTCGTTGGTAACTGCACTCAAGATCTATTTCCTCCGATTGCTTCGGTATAAATATACATCTAGTTAGTATAACACATTTTCCCAAATTCGTACAGAAAAGCCAAAAACTTTCACAAAACCTTTCCTAAAACTTCCGTAACGATTCAGCCCCGATAGTGCCAGGCGGCTTGCTGAAGGGACGGCGGCGCCATGCTGTCCTGCCCTACGCGGACGGGGCAACGCGGATCTGAACTAACTGCCAACTACGACTACGGAACTGTGAAAGAAGTAATTTTCACAGTTCCTATGGCGCGAATTGCGTCTTCGCGCCATAGTCTTCGTAGGCAGTGGATTTCATCTCCGCTAAAACCGCCCCCCAAAGTCCGCTTAAGGCAGGACAACACGTCGCCGCCTGACTTCCGCAATTTGCAAAGATACAGAGCCAAGTGATCGCCACAGTTATATAATGTAAAAGAGCCCGACCTGCATATCTACAAAATTTCAGGATACAGGCGAGGGGGGGAGACAGGGGTACTTTCTGCGGCGTGAGTGAGATGTGGAGAGGAGACTTCGGCGATGCACGCCCTCTGGCGGGCATTGCCGTGCATAAGGCTCATCGGAACGCCCATCGAGCCGTCGCAGAAAGTACCCCTGTCTCCCCCTCGCCGTCCCCAGCGCTGAAATCACCAGCAAGCCGCCTGGCACTATCGGGGCTGAATAGTTGCGAACTCCCGCAAAATATTTGTAACAGCCTAAAAGTTCACGATAATATATTCCCCGCAGTCCCTGATATAACCCTCCTCCGGAAAGTGGAACATATCATCGGCAATCGCATCCGCCGCATCGATATTTTGGAGATCTGTCTCGATCACGAGATCGTGTCCCAGCATTTTCACAAAATTCCCCAGTTGGACAGCTGTGCCGTCAAAAGCTGTGGCTGCCCACCGCAAAGTGGAATTGACAGGCGTCTCCGCAAAGGCATAGCCATGTCCGTCCTCCGCATTGTATTTTTCCACCAGATGGGGATCGACCATGTCACCGATCCGGCGGATCCAGCCGTATTCCACTGAATCAAATTCCAGATACGCGCCTTTCGCGATTTCATAGGGAACATAGTATGCGCCCCGGAATACAACGGGCTTTGCTGTGTCATAGCCCTTTTCCAGGTCATACGCCACCTGCTCCATCACCCTCCTGGCGTCCTGGTATTTCATGTAATCCACGTAAAACCACTGATTCGTCTCTGCGCACTGATTCCACAGAAGAATCGAAGCCAGCGCCACGCTCACCGCCATGCAGGCTCCGGGAAGATGCTCCTTCACCAGCATGAGCAGGAGAAAGACCGCGAAAGCCCCGATCAAAGGCACATATTGGGCAGCCCGGTAGTAGGTATCCTTTCCTTCAATGGCCACCATACACATCGGCAGAGCAGGAAGCGCCAACGCCGCCAGAGGCAGGAAAATATCCTTTTTCCGGATTCCTGCAACGGTACATATAAGGAACAGGATCCCAAATCCCAGCACCAGGATCAGGATCGGCTGGTAGGCAAACGCGTTCAGGAAATATTTGACCAGATGACGTTTCAGATTCATGGAAAGTTCTTCCGTTCCCTGTTTCATAAAGGCAAACACACTCCGGTACTCCACCCCGAAACCTGCCGGGATCTCTATATGGAAGATTCCCAGAACCAGCCGCAGCGCCAGCCAGCGTACCCCCAGGGCAGACACCGCCGTGGCAACTGTCGCTCCTCCCCAGGCCCAGGGCGACACGGTATATTTTCTCTTCCGGTTTCCCCATCCCCTGGCCAGGAGGAACAGTAGGATCATGCCCTCGGCAAACACGATCATAAAAGACTCATAACAGCCCAGAGCCACAGCCAGCACAGCTCCGGCAGCCAGGGGACAGCAGCCCCCCTTTGTTTCCACCCTGTCCCCGCCTCCAGGGCCTTCAACAGCACCAACAGTCCCATGGCCGTCAGCCCGTAGGCCAGGCTGATTCCGTTATGAAGGTAATACACATAGATCTCGCTGATCAGCGGACAGGAAAGAAAGAGCGCCGAGAAAAAAGCATAGGCCGTCATATACTTTTCCCTGCCCAGGATCCGTGAAAACACCACACACCATGCCGCAGCCGCAAAAAGCAGCAACAGCACCCCTGTCAGTTCCGTCATCCAGGGTGCAAAATCCGATATATGAAAAAGCTTATTGGCAAGAAACAAAGTCCACCGCCCCACCGCAGGCGCCAGCCCTTCCTCAAAATACAGCGAAATACAGGTATCGTCAATTCCTATGGTCTCGTGGGCAATCTTAAAGCCATAGCTGTACACCGCCGCCAGGGAAACCACTGCCGCACAAAATTTATTTGACCAGAAAAACTTCATGTCATCCCAAAACGCCTTCATCTTCCCGCCTCTCCTGCAATCATATTCTTCTCTTCACGGCCCGCAGCGCCCAGAAACAGAAATGCCAGGCACTGTTTATGACATTCATTCCCTCCGCCCTGCGGTACAGATTCCAGATCCTGCGAATCGCCTCCAGCTTGTTGGAAGATAAGGACTTCCCAGCCCTGCGGTACTTTACCAGATTCTTATCCAGTCCATATGCCGTCACACCGCTGCGGAGCACTCTGAACCACAGGGCGGTATCCTCGCTTTTCATGACCGGCATCTCCAGCTGTTCCTTCTTCAATTTTTCCAGGTCAAACATAACGGTTGTTGTGAAAATAGTGGTATTGCTCAGCGCCTGCTTATAAGTCAGCGTTTCCGGCACATGTACCACCTTTCCCATGCCTTTTCCGGTCTCGTCCGCAAACTCATAGCTGGTGAAAGCAAACGCCGCGTCCTTCTCCTTCATAAACGCCAGCTCCTTTTCCAGCTTCTCCGGCTCCCAGAGGTCATCCGCATCCAGGTAGGAAACAAAGCGCCCCTTTGCCTCCATCAATCCCCTGTTTCTGGCTCTCGCCGCGCCCATGTTGGAGGGCTGGCTGACCAGGCGGATCCTGGGGTCGCCGGCCCTTTCCATATACTGCCGTATCAGGGAGGCGGTACTGTCAGTGCTGCAGTCCTCCACCAGCAGAAGTTCCCAGTTACGGTAAGTCTGTGCCACCACGCAGTCCATAGTCTGCCCTATGAAATTCTCCACATTATATACCGGTACAATAATGCTGACCAGATCGCTCATACAAACCTCCATGACCCTGCGTCACCCAATCATCGTCTTACCTGCTTTTCCGTAACCCGAAGATTAAAAAAATAATATCCTGAACTTTGTTCCGGTTGAACGCCGGTGGCGCTTACCACCTCATTCAATAACATATGATTCATATTTTCAGGGAGAACCAGTACGTCCACTCCTGCCTGTCTCGCAGTATTCATGCATTCTCCCGTGGAAAGCTGCTGTTCTTCCATTTCATCAAGAATAATCTCTGTAAAATCAAAATCATCTTCCGTACAGGTCTCCTCCACGACACTCATCCACAGATACATTTGCTCCACGTCTTCAGGGTAAGTGTCATAGGAGTACGCGCCAAGAGCCTCATCCCACATATTCCGGCCATAGGGCAGCAGAATACTGCCGTCCAGGCGTCGGGCATACTCCATCATCCTGTGGGGCGCCCAGATACAGATGTTTTGCGCATTCCCGGATGGCTCCTCCCGACCTGCCCCGATGACCTCCAGGACGCTTTCCGTCTGCTCCTTCCAGGCTTTTTCACCGTCCCTGTCAACGCCGCCGCTGTTCCATCCGCAGCACAAAAGCGCCACCACCAGCAGCCCCGCCGTCACAGGCAGACCTTTTCGCCACGCCTCCCTGCGGAATCCCTGCCAATACTCCGCCATCACCCTTGTGCCCGCGTAAGCAGTCAAAGCCGTCACAGGCACAATGCTCCAGATCCACTCATAATCATAAAACCTGGTCTGGTACAGCATCAGCGGCACGGCAGTCACAGGCAGAATACAGCACAATGCCGACACAGTGCCATAGCGCAGAAGCCCCCTCTGGTTCTCCTGTTTCCAGTGCAGCCAGAGATACAGCAGCGCCGCCAGGAAAAGCGCCATAAGCTTTCCTCCACCTGTCACCCTGAACCAGCCCATCCATGCATTTCTAAGAAGCTCTGCCATCCCGCCGCCCCCTTTCCGCCAGGAAAAGGCCTGCCGCCGTCAGCAGACCGGCTCCCAGACCATATAGAGTCCACACGATACAGGCTTCTGCCAGAATGCACAGGAGCACCGTTTTCCATCTCTTTCTCAGGCCAAGCGAGAACACATAAGGAATCAGCACCAGATTCCTTACCGTCACTCCCCGATAACCGCAATAGAGCAGGCTGAATCCGTCCATACTGTGGAATCCGCACCCTGCCCACATAATAATAACTACTGCTATCAAAAAGCTGATGCTTTTTTTCCTGCTCTCCGGGAACAGGCTTCTTCCCACACAGAAAAAGGCGGCATAACTGCTGACAAAGATCCATACCGGCGCCGCCGCAGTCACCACCTTTTCAGGGGACAGCCCCGAAAGCCTGCAAAGAATCCCATATAACGTCGGCAGGCACAAGATCTTCAGACGGGAGGGTATTCCCTCCGCGTAAGCCCGCCCGGTCATTGGATCGACTCGGTAGATACCGTCCGTCTCCAGAAAGCTTCCCACCGCTTCCACCGTCATGTCGCCCGCCGCATATACTCCCGCGTTCCACAGGAGGAAAAACAGCTGCGACACCACAAGGATCCAGAAGAGCCCTGTGAGAAACCTCTCTGTGGGATCAGACCCGATTCCCCCATGCGACGCGGACGGCTCCCCGTCTTCCTTCTTCTCCCTGCGGGTCACTCCGTTTCCTATAAGGCAAAAAAGGAACAGTACTGCCGCCAGCAGCAGCGCCGCCCCCATAATACCCAGGAAAAAAGCCACACAACGGGAAAAAGACTGTCCGGTAAACACGGCTGCCACATGCGCCGTTCCCGCCAGTCCCGTCAATATTAATTCTCCTGTCAACAATGCATCTGCCCAGCCTGATCCCTGCATCCTGTTCCGGTGCCTTTTCCCCGCAAGGTAAAAAAAGATCCGGGCACCGTTGCCCAAAAAGGCGCACAGGCATAAAATGACCAGCGCCAGCAATAATACCGGAAACAAATTCATATATATACTCCAATCGCAGTACAGAGCAGACTGACACTTTTTTCAGCTGGTTTCCTTACAATGCCTTAAAATCAAGGCGAACCTTATCAGCAATACGGGCTATGTATTCACTGTTAGTAGGTCTTGTCCTGCCTGAGCAAACGGAATAACCAAACATTCTCTCAAAAGTATCAGTATTGCCTCTTGTCCATGATACTTCGATAGCATTGCGTATCGCGCGTTCCACTTTCTGATCCGTGGTTCGGAAGCGTCTGGCTATGGTGGGATAGAGCAGCTTCGTGACTCTGCTCACCACCTCCATGTCCCTGCCTGACAACATGATCGCATCCCGTAGGTATTGATATCCTTTTAAGTGCGCAGGCACTCCTATATCCAACATGATATCGGTAATGTATCTCTCTAAATCACAATCTTTCACGGCATTAATCTCCATATTCAGTTCCCCTTTCCATGTCGATTACTGCTCTCTACCGCGATTGTAAGATAATTCTACCATATCAGACATGATCTGAAAAGTTTTCTGCCCGCTAAGAATCCGTTAAGATACGACATATTGTGGTTATATCTTTTCTTTTACTAGATATATGGGGCGTTTCTTTACCTCCATATATGTCTTGGCGAGGTATTGTCCCAGGATACCGGTACAGAAAAACTGTACCCCGCCGATCAACAACATGATACACACCTGGGATGCCCAGCCGGATACAGGATCGCCAAAGATCAGCTTTCTCACAATCACAAAAATAATCATGATAAAGGCCAGCGCGCAGAACAGGACTCCCATCACCGATGCGAAAAGCAGCGGCACAGTGGAAAATGCCAGGATACCGTCAACGGAGTAGACCAACAGCTTCCAGAAACTCCATTTTGTCTCGCCTTTCGCCCTCTCCACATTTTCGTATTCCAGCCATTTGGTCTGAAACCCTACCCAGCCAAAGATCCCCTTGGTAAAACGGTTATATTCCTGCATGGAAAGAATGGCATCCACCATCTGCCTGGTCATCAGGCGATAGTCCCTGGCGCCATCCATGATCTCCGTCTTGGAAATCTTCTTCATCAGGCGGTAAAACATTCTGGCAAAAAAGCTTCTCACCGGCGGCTCTCCCTTGCGGCTGACACGCCTGGTGGCAACGGAATCATATCCCTGTTTCAGATAGGAAAACATCTCCGGCAGCAGCGAAGGCGGATCCTGGAGATCCACGTCCATCAGAACCACATAATCGCCTTCCGCGTTTTCCAGGCCGGCATACATGGCGGCTTCCTTGCCAAAGTTCCTGGAGAAGGACACCAGATGCACCCTTTTATCGCGCTCGATCAATTTCTTGACTTCTTTCACCGTTCCATCCCTGGAACCATCGTCCACATACAACAGTTCCAGTTCTATCTTTTCCCGCTCAAAAAAGGGATCGTTCTTTATAAGCTCTGTGTAAAACAGTTCCACGTTTTCCTCTTCATTATAACAGGGGACAACCACGCTCAATAAACTCATACCTTACCCATCGCTTTCTTACAGTTACTAACGTTACTACCAGTATACTATTCTCCCCTGTAATTCGCAAGCCAAAACCTATTTCTTAATTTTCCTGTCAGATAATGACGTTTTTCTTTTTATGTGTTATACTATTCTGAAAAAGGCAGTATTACCGGTTCTGCCCAAAGACATAGGAGAATTACCATGAAGAAGACAAGAATCTGGCTGGCGGCCATAACAGCTGTTATTATGTTGTGCGCCTGTGGTGACGAGCTGGACAGTCCTGTGATTTCAGATGACGTCCCGACACCCGCTCCGGTTCAGACCACCCAGCCTACAAGTACAGCACCTGAACCCCCGGGAACCCTTCTTCCCAACATTGTCACGGAGGACGATTCGCTGCCGCCTCACGCGGGTATGGTCCGCAGCCGCCTTACCAATGAATGGATTGAGTCCAGCGTGGCAAATACGCGGCCTATCGCCGTGATCATTCCCAACGAGAGCGCTGCCATACCTCATTACAGTCTCTCGGAGGCATCCGTTATCTATGAGGCCAACGTGGAAGGCCGCATGTCCAGGATGATGGCAATCTATGAAGACTGGCAGGATCTGAGCAAAATAGGCAACGTCCGCAGCTTACGCACCTATTTTGCATACTGGGCTTTCGAATGGGATGCGTTCATTGTGCACTACGGAGGCCCCCACTTTATCAACGACCTGATCGCAGAATCGACGACGCAGCACATAGACGGCAACCTGTCCAGCGATTCCGCCGCGTTCTTCCGCGATTCCAGCCGGACTATGCCTCATAACGGCTATGCCACCGGCACCGGATTGGCGAAGGTTATCCAGCAGAAGGGCTATCCTCTTTCCTACAGAGGCCTGACCGATAGTTACCACTATAATTTTACGACAAAATCCAGCCCCAATGCCCTGACACAATATGGCAGTGAGGCCAAGAGCGCTACATATATAGATATGTCAGGCTGTTATCCCCTGACCCGCTGCTACTTCGAGTTCAACGAGAGCGATGGCCTGTATTACCGGTCCCAGCACCTCTCGAGCAGCACCGACGGTCCTCATATTGACGGCACTAACAGCGAACAGCTCACCTTTAAAAATATTCTGGTGCAGTATGTGAAATACGAGGAGCTTTCCGGCGGATACCTGGTGTTCCAGTGCCACGATACCACAAGGGACGGCTGGTATTTTACCAACGGAAAGGGAATCCATGTCAACTGGGAGAAGACTTCCGATTACGGTGCTACCAGGTACTATGACGATTATGGCAATGAGATATTGATGAATACCGGTAAGACTATGGTCTGTATAGTGGAAGAGGGAGATTCCTTCACATACCGCTGATCAGTTTCATTTGCTATAAAGGAATGCTTTCAAAAAGAGTATTTTTCAATAAAGAGTATTCGTTAAAAAAGAGTGCATCCTGTACAAGGAGCACTCTTTTTTACAACATCAAAAGCTGCTTGTCACTATATGTCAATGCTTTTCCAGTCCTAACCGGTTGACTGCGGAAAAGATCGCCCTCACGGATGCCCTGGTAATATTGGAGCTGACGCCCACACCGTAAGTCACCCTGCCAGTCTCGCCATCCAGCAGATGGATATAGGCCGCGGCCTGGGAATTCGCGCCGCTCTGAAGTGCATGCTCCTCATAGTCCAGGACCTTTACCGACAGCCCCAGCTCATGGTTCAGCCCGCGCTGCACCGCGTCAATAGGTCCGTTGCCCACAGCCTCAAAGCGCTTTGCAACGCCATGATCCGTGTATTCCACCTCTACCTTGGTGTCAAACTCTGTCCTGACCTCCCCGCTGATGTCATAGACATGCAGCCTGCGGAAATGAATAGGTTCCTTCCTGTCCAGATAGGTCTCCCTGAATGCACCCATGATCTGGTCGGGAGACACTTCACCTTGCTTTTCCGATATTTCCTGGATCACGTTGGCAAATTCCTTGTGCATTGCCTTCGGCAGCTTAAATCCAAAATAAGTGTCCATGATAAAGGCAACCCCGCCCTTGCCAGACTGGGAATTAATGCGCACAATAGGCTCGTACTCGCGGCCGATGTCCGCCGGATCAATAGGCAGATAAGGCACCTGCCAGATCTCGCTGTTCCGTTCCTTCATGGCCTGCATGCCCTTGTTAATGGCATCCTGATGGGAGCCGGAGAAAGCGGTGAAGACCAGCTTGCCGGCATAAGGATGTCTGGGATGGATAGGCAGCTTACAGCAACGCTCATATATTTCTATGATGTCATTGACACGCTCCAGGTTCAACTCAGGATTGATTCCCTGGGAAAACATATTATAGGCAATATTTACAATATCCACATTTCCTGTGCGCTCCCCGTTGCCAAAGAGAGTACCCTCCACACGGTCAGCACCTGCCAGAAGAGCCAGCTCGGCACTTGCCACACCTGTACCACGGTCATTGTGGGGATGCACGCTGACAACAATGCTCTCACGCTGCTCCAGATGCTTGATCATCCACTCGATCTGGTCTGCATATACGTTGGGAGTATTCGTCTCTACTGTGGAAGGTAAATTGATAATCATGGGATTCTCCGGGTCAGGCTGCCATGTCCTGATCACTGCGTTACAGATTTCAAGCGCGTAATCAAGTTCCGTCCCGGTAAAGCTTTCCGGCGAATATTCCAGAATAATTTTACCGGGAAAGCCAGCTGCCCTTTCCTTTACCATCTGCGTTCCCTTTACCGCAATCTCCGTAATATGCTCCTGATCCATGTGGAACACCACATCGCGCTGCAGGGTCGAGGTCGAATTATAAATATGTACAATGGCCTGTTTACAGCCTTCTATCGCCTCAAAGGTCCTGTCAATCAATTCTTCGCGGCACTGAGTCAGCACCTGCACCACTACATCGTCAGGAATCAGCTTTCTCTCGATTAGCTGACGCAAAAAGTCATATTCTATCTGACTGGCGGCGGGAAATCCAATCTCTATCTCCTTAAAGCCCAGCTCGATCAGAAACTGGAACATTTCAATTTTCTCATTCACCAGCATGGGATCTATCAGAGCCTGATTGCCATCACGCAGATCCACGCTGCACCAGACCGGTGCCTTCGTAATCTCCTTATTGGGCCATTCCCTTTCAGGATAATCCACCACGGGATTCTTTCGATACTTCTTGTAATTTAACATACCTTAACTACGCCTTTCACGCCAATTCCCACATCACAGCTTCGCTGTGACTCATATCCGGATGAAAAATACCGTGTTTCTCACGCTACTCTCCCAATCCGCTCTCAACTGCCTGCACGAGCGTTTTAAGAGCTTCCTCTTCGTCCTCCCCCTCACAGACGAACTCGATTTCATCCCCACACTTTACACATGCTCCCAGCACACTCAACACACTTTTAGCATTTGCCGTACTGTCCTTAAACGAAAAGGTGATCAATGACTTAAATTGCATCGCCTCTTTGCAAAGGATCCCCGCTGGTCTCAGATGCAAGCCTGTAGGATTTTTAATCACTACTTTCTGACTTACCATAAACCTTCCCTCCAATTTTTACTGATTTGTTCTACTATAGCATGATTGCCTTTCAATCTCAAGAGATTTTTAGGGAAACGCTGCTGAAAGCAGCGCTTCCTTAGAACATGGTATCCTGGATCAGATTGGCAAGCTTCTGCGCGTCTTCCTGGATCGCTTCCTGATCCTTGCCCTCGATCATGACACGTACCAATGGCTCTGTGCCGGAAGGACGTATCAACACCCTTCCCTCCCCTGCAAACTTTGTTTCCAGCGCCGCAATGGCCTCCGCAATCTCAGGATACTCCATGTATTTATCCTTCTTGTGGTTTGCCACTTTGGCATTCACCAGCGCCTGAGGCAATACCTCCATGATCTTTGCCAGTTCGGAAAGATCCTTTCCTGTGTCCACCATGACCTGAAGCAGGTGCAGCGCGCTGAGAAGGCCGTCCCCGGTGGTGTTCTCATCCAGGAAAATGATGTGACCCGACTGCTCGCCGCCAAGACTCGCCCCTATCTCCTGCATACGTTCCAACACGTAGCGGTCTCCAACCTTGGTCTGCTCCAGGGTCAGCCCGTTTCCCTTACACATCAGGGAAAAGCCGAGATTACTCATGACAGTGGTCACAATGGTATCCCGCTTCAGCTTTCCCTGGGATTTCATATGGCTGCCCACAATCGCCATGATCTGATCCCCGTCCACGATCTTTCCGTTCTCATCCACCGCAAGCATCCTGTCCGCATCTCCGTCAAAGGCAAGACCCACCTTAGCCTTCTCATACACGACCCTGGCCTGCAGCTCTTCCATATGGGTGGAACCGCAGTTGGCATTGATATTGGTGCCATCGGGATTGTTATGTATGGCAACCACATTTGCGCCCAGTTCCTTCAGGGCTTCCACGGAAGTATAATAGGAAGCACCCTCCGCGCAGTCCACCACGATCTTCATCCCTTCCAGGTTCACCGGAACAGCATGGACGGCGTTATTGATATATTCCTCCCTGGCATCCGTGCGGTATTTGATCTTGCCCACGCCGGGACCTATGGGAAACTTAATGCCCGACATATTCTCCCGGATCAGCGACTCGATCTCATCCTCCAGCTGATCCGGCAGTTTGTAGCCGTTTTCATTAAAGAATTTGATGCCGTTAAATTCCACAGGATTATGGGATGCCGAGATGACAACGCCTGCATCCACCCTGTATTTCTGTGTCAGGTATGCCACTGCAGGCGTGGGGATCACTCCCACATAAATACAGTTCGCGCCCACAGAGCAGGCTCCCGCCATCAGCGCGTTAGCCAGCATATCGCCGGAAATACGGGTGTCACACCCTACCATAATCGTAGGCTTGTGCTCCTTCTCCTTCGTCAGCACGTAAGCGCCGGCCTGCCCCAGCTGCATTGCCAGCGTGGGGGTCAGTTCCTCATTGGCAACCCCCCTTACACCGTCCGTTCCAAATAGTCTAGCCATATTTTACTCCTCCGCTCTGGCAACGATAACTTTTGCCGTTACCTCGCCATCTATCTTTATTTCATCTATTATATTAAAGCTGATCGGGATCTGATACGTCCCGGGAGTTAAATGCTCCATCCCCTCCTTCTCCATCCACGCCTGCACATCCACGATTCCCGTTATCCCATTGGGGTCAACAGGAGATACCATAGCTTCAAGACCCGATATCTCCACCTCGTAGTATTCCTCCGTCATGGAAAGATCCGCCGTCATCGTTTCCGGTATATTGATCACTGCCACATTGCCTTTGGGAATCTGCAAAGTGCGCTCCGCCTCCGGCTCTACAAAAGCAGTAACGGTTACCCGTCCATTGAAGTCACTTTTGTCCGCAAATCTGATATTGTCAGGCAGAAGTTCGCGGATGTTGATCACATTGATTACATCGCCCTCCGCCCCGTCCAGGCTCACCAGTTCCTCGGGGATCACAATCCTGCTGATATTGTTCAGGGCATATACGCTGCCCGCGACATTGACCATGGCAGGCTCACACTGTACCTCCCCGGTAGCCAGGAATCCGGCCGCAGGGATCCCGGAGACATTGGCCTCCACAGGTACGGGCTTGGCGGCCAGCACCTCCACCGACATATGGACATAATTCACGTCCATGACGAGATTGTCAGATTCCACCCACACATCCTCCGCATCATAGAAAAGCACCTCCACATTCGCAGACAGGCTGCTGGTCGCTCCCGACACATCGATCTCCACGCCCGCATGATCGATCCTGTCCACAATGGACTTGGGACCGCTGACCCTGATCATGGTCTGGTCGGCGGCAGCGTCAGCAACAATATACCCCTCCGCCACTTCACCGGCAGTGGTGTATTGCACCTTCACCCAACGGTTTACCCTCTGCTCGATATTCAGGCGCACCGTGTCATGATCTCCCTTGACGGAATCGGAATCAATTCCTACATTTAAAACAGAATATGTGATGGGGATCGTATTAATGTCTGTCAGGCGGCTTACATCCGCCTCTGCCACAATATCCGTGGAACGGAGCTGGCCGATCATGCTGGTGGGCGCCGTCACCGTCACCCGCACCGAATCCGTATTGTCCAGGACCTCATAAAATTTGTCTCCCTGATCCAGAAGTTCTGTGTTGACCAGTGTTACGGGAATGTTATAAAAAGTCTGTGATTTCTTTGGGTCATCCAGCTGTATGACCAGAAACCACAGGATGGCTGCCAGCAGCAGGGAGGCAAGCTTCAGTCCCCAGTTATGGAATATCTTTTTTTTCATTCTTGCGCCTGCTCCTTCCCATCCATTTCCGTCTGCTCCTGTTTCCTCCGTCACTGTCATTCAGAAGCAGTTCCAGCCTGTTTTTCAATGCCACACCATCCAGGCCTCGCTCCAGCTTGCCCTCGCAGGCAACGCTGATCTTACCGGTCTCTTCCGAGACAATGATGGTCAGGGAGTCTGTCACCTCCGAGATACCCACACCGGCACGGTGACGGGTTCCCAGTTCCTTGCTCAGGCTCAGATTGTCGGACAGCGGCAGATAGCAGGTTGCGGAAGTCACACGGTTTCCCCGTATGATCGCAGCTCCGTCATGAAGAGGCGTGTTATGTTCAAATATATTGATCAGCAGCTGATTGGTGACCAGGCCGTCCACTTCAATCCCCGTGCGCTCATAGTCTTTCAGGGTTTCCTTCTGCTCAATCACGATCAGCGCCCCGGTCTTCACCTTCCCCATTTCCACACACGCCTTGGTAATTTCATTTATGGTCCTCTCTGAAAAGTTTCCCTGATCCCTGGAGCCGGGAGTGGGAATAAATGCTTTCTTCCCCAGTTCCTCAAGGGCATGGCGCAGTTCGGGCTGCATCACCACAATGATAGCCGTCACCGCGAACCCCAGGATGTTCCGCGCCATCCACATGATGGTACTCATATCCAGCAGATATGCCACCACCAGAAAGACGCATATCATGATGAAGCCCTTCAACAACAGCCATGCCCTGGTATTCTTCATCCACGCCAAGACATAGTACAACAAGAACGCGACGATCAGTATTTCCAGTACATCGCCCAGGCTCATTGTTGTACCATAAATCCCGACACCCTTAAAATAGTTTACAACTCTTTCTACCCATTCCATGCTGTTTCAATGAGTCCCTTCACTTCATTCCTTACAATTGTATCGGCATTCCTGTTAAAATAATTCCTCAAAATCTTCCGAATCCAGATCCTGCATGTCTCCGGCATCCTGTCCATTGATGGTGACACTCCGTCCGCCATGGTAATTTCCCCGGCTTCCCTGCACTCTTGAGGAGCCGGAGATTCTTCTCCCTGTGTGCTCCGTCACCACGCTCCGTCCGGAGGGATTTCGCGTCTGCTGAGACATCCTGGTCTGGGAGTTAATCCTTTTTACTGTCTTCGTGGTCATTGACACCGTCATCTTGGGAACGGCTTTCACATAATAATAGTATTCGTCATCCTCGAACTGTACCTTTTCCGTACGACTGTAGTCCACACAGAACCGGAAAAACTCTATCAGCTTCCCGGCTGCCAGTGCAAGGACGGATCCCAGCAGGACACTGATGACCGACATATTGGTATCATACAGCAGATCGCCGATCAGAAGGATCACAATGTTTGTCATCACGCCCGCCACCATGGCGATGGTCCAGGAGTGGTCTATGGACATTCTCCTGATCAGGTACACCACCAGCACAGTGATGGCAAAAGCCGCAATCATAACCAGCATGGCCTTATTGCCCAGAATCCCGTCAATGACCAGTCTCAGCTTCGCAGTCGCCTCGTCCTCACCCATGGCATTGATCGTGGGCGCACTGCTGATCACAGTGTCAAACAGGTAATATACAAAAACGCCGCAGCCAATCGATACAATGGAAGCAGGCCCACAGAGCAGCCCTACTGCCAGCGGGACCACAAATGGTATCTTCATCACACAGAGCAGCGGCGTCAGCACTACCACCAGCGAATCCTTAGGACTGAAGCGGAAGAAGAGCAGGAACATCACCAGATACATGCACAATGACACTGCCGCCGCCTCCATGGACAACGCATAGATATGCAGCAGACTGAACAGCGCGGCAAACAGGATTATAAATCCGTTTGGCAGGAAAGAACACATCAGCGCCACGATCAGTACAATGGCTATATTGTCCAGCTTTGTCATATATCCCAGCTGTCCGTTCAAGGTGATCAGCGCCACCAGCGCCAGCAAAAATTTCAGAAACGGCACCAAAAGAAATTCCGTTTTGATGTAAAGCTGTTTTATTTTTTCTCTAAATTCAAGTAAACCCGTCATTCTGTCCTCCAGCTGATCCCCTGTTTCCTGTCATACCGGTCTCCGTCCCGCCCCCCCGCGGCACTGATCATTCCCGGTACATGGAACTCAGCTTTTTTAAATTATGATAGTAACGCTTCAGGCTCCGCCTGACCCTGGAATACCGGTAGGTGCATATGATATAGGTGATCACCCCATATGCCACCACCGAGATGCCGTAACGGATCAGGACATCCCGCGCAAAAGCTATCAAATCTATTTTATACAGATCCTGCATAAAATTTTCAAAATCATATAAGACATACAAAGCAAACACAATCGCAAAAGCAATAGATGCGCTGACAATGGATTTCAAGACCTGGATCGCAATGTAATCACTCCGAAAATAATTACCGATCTTTACGTTCCTTTTGCCCTCATTCACCTCATATGCCGCCAATTGTGTCATTAAGATAATGCGTTCTTCGTTTAACATGGATTTCCTCCATAAGCCGGAACCCACCATGAATCCTACAGGAATCTCATCTTGGGATTTTCTTTCTCCGGCTTCTTCTTAAGTTCGGGCTGTTTGGGCGCATTCGCATTCAGCACACTCTGGAAGCCCTGCGCCACACTGTTGGTGCATTTGTCACAGAATCTGCCGCTCCTGATGAAAGCGCCGCAATTTTCGCAGGCAAGCTGGATCGGGGAGTCCTCCGTCACTTCAAGGCGCTCTTCCCGAAGCCATTGATGGATCTGTCCTATATCCACGCCACAGGCCTCCGCAACCTCATTGATGCCCGCACCCTTGTGCTCCCGTATGTATTCCTTCACTTCCTGGAATTTCTCTTCCAGTTTCTCGCGGCAACTGGGGCAGATATGAGGTCCTGCAATGTAATTGAAAATGCGTCCACAACTCCTACAATTCCTTACGTTCATAACATCCTCCTTTTCCTCTAAGAGCCTGCTCCGCAGGCCAGGGTGATAAAATAGATTTTTTTCACTCCGGCACCTTTTAAGGTTCTTGCCGCCTCATCGATGGTGCTGCCGGTAGTATAGATGTCATCAATAATTACAGTTGTATTTAATTTTACATCATTTTCACCTATATTGAAAGCTTTTTTCAAATTATTTTGCCGTTCAGAAGGATTTTGTAGCTTTAATGGGGTTGTATTCTTCACTCTCACGAGCATTTTCCCGTTAACCGGCACACCGGAATACCTTCCCACCGCCTCTGCCAGCAGCGCGGCCTGATTATAGCCCCGCTTCTCCATGCGTTTCCGGTGCAGCGGTATGGGGATCAATGCATCCGGTGCCACTTCCCTGATAAAATCACCCAGATATCTGACAATCTCCTCACCAAAGAAGTCGGCGTACTCCTGACGCTTCCCGTATTTGAACCGATAGATGGAGTCGGCGGCACCCTGATACTCATATAGTGCCCTGCCCCGCACAAATTCATGCTTTTTATTTTGACAATCCCGGCAAAATTCCCCCTCCCCGGCCAGCTTTTTCCCGCACCGCATGCACCATGGGGGTGTCAGAAGCCTCAGCTTCCCCATGCACTCCGTGCAGATCTTCTCCCCGGCGGGACGCGCAATCCTGTCACAGACCGGGCATCTCAGCGGGAAAAGCAGTTGAATTATCCCCTTGGTTCCCTTACCATTCCGCATGGCACATTTCCTGTATCCTTTCCTTCAGCGCAGTATAACGCCTGTTATCACTGATATTGTCTATCATCTCCCGCACCGTGCCGGCACTCCCCAGGATCGTAACGCAATTTCTGCCCCTGGTGATCCCCGTGTAGAGCAGGTTCCTGTTGAACAGCATCCTTGGGCCGGACAGCAATGGCAGGATCACTGCCGGATATTCGCTCCCCTGGGACTTATGGATGGTGATGGCATAGGAAAGCTCCAGTTCCTCCAGCAGGGAAAAAGGATACGTCACCCGTCTCTGCTCGTCATACTCCACCACAAGGGAAGACGCACTCTCATTAATCTCCAGGATACGCCCCATATCACCATTAAAAATGCCCATCCCCCTGTCGATGGGAATATGATACCTGCTGACGATCTCCCATTCAAGCTGATAATTGTTTTTGACCTGCATCACTTTATCGCCCTCCCGGTATACCGTCCCGCCGCTGATGTGCTCCTTTTTCTTCGGGTCGGGAGGATTCAGGTAGCGCTGTAATATCCCGTTTAGGGTCTCGCATCCCAGGCTTCCCTTTCTCATGGGCGTCAGCACCTGAATATCAAAGGGGGAGGCATTCACGTACTTTGGCAGTTTGTCGCGGATCAGCAGAACCAAGTGCTTGTATATGACATTGACGTCATTTCTTTCCAGCACAAAGAAATCCCTGGATTTATTATCCATTGCTATCTGCTCACCATTGTTGACGCGATGGGCATTGACAACAATGTCACTTTTTTCCGCCTGCCGGAAGATTTTCTTTAATTCCATCATCGGAAACGCACCGCTGCCGATCAGATCCCGAAGCACCTGCCCCGGCCCCACACTGGGCAGTTGGTCCACGTCGCCCACCATGATCAGTCTGGTGCCAGGTACGATAGCCCGCAGCAATGCCTGAAACAGCTGGATATCCACCATGGACATTTCATCTATGATGATCACATCCGCTTCCAGGGGATTCTCTTCATTTCTCTCAAACCTGACTTTTCTGGTGCTGTCATCGGACAGGGCGCTATTCAATTCCAGCATGCGATGCAGTGTCTTCGCCTCAAACCCGGTGGCCTCCGTCATGCGCTTTGCGGCGCGTCCAGTGGGCGCTCCCAGGAAAATATCCAGCCCCGCCGCCTCAAAGTAGCGGATGATCATATTGATGGTGGTAGTCTTTCCGGTTCCTGGGCCGCCTGACAGGATAAAAAGTCCATTTCGGATACATTGCATCACCGCGCTGAGCTGCAATTCATCCAATTCCATCTGGAGTTCTCCCGCCAGCCTTTCCAGCTGCTTTTCCACTGCCGCCTCCTGGGAGGGCAGATTCTCCGCCTCCCCCATGGGAATGTTGAGCTGCATCAGCATCCTGGCGCAGTTCAGCTCCGCGTAATAATAGGATGCTGCAAAGACACAGTCTCCCTTGATCACCAGCTTCTTATCCATCATCATATTATCCAGCTGGGGACGTATATGCTCCTCCGCCACATCCAGCAGGATATGCGCCCTCCTCAGGAGCACATCCATCGGCAGATAACAGTGGCCTTCCCCCACAGCCTGCAAAAGCGTGTAGAACACGCCGCTCCTGATACGGAAATCGGAGTCTGTGTGGATCCCGATCTTTGCCGCCAGCTCGTCCGCCATTTTAAAACCGATCCCGGTCACGTCTTCCGCCAGCCGGTAAGGATTCTCCTTCATCACGCTGTAGAGTTCCATCCCATAGGTGTCATAGATCCGTACTGCCAGGGTATTTGAAATCCCAAACTGCTGCAGATAGACCAGCGCTTCCCGCAGGTCCTTCCTTTCCTCCATCTGTAACGCGATCTCCTGAGCCTTCCTCTCACTGATACCCTTGACCTCCGTCAGGCGTTCCGGTTCTTCCTCAATGATACGGAACGTATCGTCACCAAACTTTTTCACAATCCTTGCCGCCAGCGCGGGACCCACTCCCTTGACAGCACCGGAAGCAAGATATCTCTCCATGCCGGCGCCGTCTCCCGGGACTGCCACCTGAAAGCCTGAAAGTTTGAACTGTTTCCCATAGACGGGGTGTTCCGTATATTCCCCCTGGGCAGTAATGCTTTCCCCCTGGGTCAGCCCCCTGCACATACCCACGCAGGTGACCTCTTCCTCTCCCGTCACCAGGTTCATGACCGTATATCCGTTTTCACTGTTTTGAAAAATGATATGCTCCACATATCCATTGATTGTTTCCATATATGATCGTCCTGTCATCTCCTGTAATACCAAACCCCGCAGCAAACAGCGGGACATCATGCTTGAAGTGCCCAGGAAGCGGGGCATCTGACACCCTCGCGGCATTCGCCAAGCCAACCATATTGGCTTTATGCCCATGCAAACTCGGCACAAAATCAGACAGGCTGACCTGGCTTTATGCTCGTGCAAATTCGGCACAAAATCAAACAGGCTGACCTGGCTCATTGCTCGCGGGAATGAAGACAGGCTGCCGAATATTGGCAGCCCGATTTAGATACGCTAAGATTCTCCCAAACTTATTCCACAATTGTCTCTGCACTCACACTATCCAATCCGTAATTACGGCGCATCTGTTCATACAGCATCTGAGCCAGTCCGAAGCCGCCGTTCTGGTTGGAGGCTTCCTCCGCAATTCCCTGTATCATCTGATCCTTATAGTAATCCATCATGGAGTTCATGGAACCGGAACCTGCGGACTCTGAGGGAATGGTTTTCACCATCTCCTTAAACATCTGCTCTATAAAATATGCCTCGAACTGCTTGCAGGCATCCATCAATTCATCGTCGGTAGCCTTCGCATAGTTCGCTCCATTCAGTTTATTCTGAAGTCTGTCAGCCGCCTGGTTTGACGCATTTGCGTAAGTGTCCGTATACATGGCCGTTACATTGCTGAAATCCATCTGTCGTCCTCCTCAGAAACTACAGTTTCTTATTAACGTCTCAAGTTATTTGCCTGCTGCAGCATCTCATCGGAAGTGGTGATCGCCTTGGAATTGAGTTCATAGGCACGCTGCGCCACAATCATATTTACCATTTCATCCACCACCTGCACGTTGGATCCTTCCAGATATTTCTGAAGCACATTGCTTCGCTGGAGGTTCGGTGTCGTCGCCTCATTCAGCGCCTGTCCGCTGGCGGCCGTCTGTGCATAAAGGCTGTCGCCCTCCTTGGACAGACCATTGGGATTGTTGAACTGGAATACACCGATGGCTATCCCGATGGGCTGCGGATTATTTTGGGCATCCGGATAACAGAGTTGTCCGTCCTTCGTCACTTCAATATTGCTCAAAACATACTGGTTGCTCAGAATAATGGGCTGGCCGGTAGTGCTCAGAACCGGTCTGCCGTCGGAGTCAGCCAGCATACTCCCGTTGCTTGCCAGCACAAACTTAAGATCGCCATTCCTGGTATAATAGGTATTGCCGTCATCAGCCCTCACCGCAAAAAATCCTTTACCGTCAATGGCAAAAGCGGTGTCACTCTCGGCAGCATACAGATTTCCCTCCCGGAATATGGATGTGATCGCCGAATTCCGGACACCCAGACCGACCTGGGCGCTGGTAGGCTTCGGATCGCCGTTTGAGGAAGTAGTCTCCGTCTGAAGCGTCTGATACAGAAGACTCTTAAACTCATTTACCTGGGTCTTGTAACCCTGGGTATTTACATTCGCCAGATTGTTGGCAATCGTATCTATATTGGTCTGCTGACCGATCATGCCTGTTGCTGCTGTCCATAAACTGCGTACCATTATGTATCTCCCTTCCTGCTATTTACCCCTTATCATTTTATGCTGTCCGGTCTCCCGCCGGAATTACTGTAGTCTGCCCAACTGGGTCACCGCAATCTCCAACGAATCGTCATATGTCTGGATCACCTTCTGATTGCTCTCATATTGACGGGTAATGGCGATCATATTCACCATCTCGGAAACAATATTCACATTGGACATTTCCAGATAACCCGACTTAATCTCCGCATTGGCATTGGTGGTGGTCGCTCCCTCCATCAGCCGGTAATAATTCTCGCCAAACTTTTCCAGATAATTGTAATCTGTGAAATCAGTCACCTGAATCCTGGCCACGGCCACATCGTTCTGATAGATCGTGCCATCGTTGGTGATCCTGGAATCCAGCAGCGTGTTCAGCCTGATACGGCGGTTCTGGGTATCCAGTACATAATCGCCGTCCTCTGTCACCAGATATCCCTGTCTGTCCAAGGTAAACTGACCATTCCTGGTATACACGTCAGAAGTCTCGTTGGCTCTGTTGCGGTATTCAATCTTAAAAAAACCATCTCCCGCCAAGGCAAGGTCATACGTATTATCCGTGATACGGAAAGACCCCTGTGTATAATCCGTATAGTTTTCCCCGATCTTCACCCCCGGATTATCAAAGCCCAACGGCTGTGCAATACGGGTGCTTCCCATGGACTCATCCTTGATCTTCACAGTCAGGATATCCTGGAATGCCTGGCTGGTAGCGCCCTCCTTCTTAAATCCCACCGTGGTCACATTGGCCAGGTTGTTAGTCATGGTGTCCATACGGTGCTGTTCATTGATCATGCCTGTATATGCGGTATACAACCCCTTCAGCATGGGAATTTCTCCTTTCTGTATTCCGGATCTGATGCCGGAATATTATTCTACCCTGTATATATTCAGATCCACCCGGACTGTTATGCTCCCTATCCATTTGAATCCATCCGGACTGTCTATTTCCCTATATATTTGTATCCATCCGGACCGTTATGCTTCCCTGCATATTCGAATTCATCCGGACTGTTATGCTTTCCTGTATATTTGTGTCTATCCGTCCGTTACTCTTCCCTGTATCCGGACAGGAATTCCACATATCTGCCCGTTCCTATCGCCACAGCCGTCATGGGATCCTCAGCTGTCATGGTATTGATCCCCGTCTTGGCGGAGATCAGATCCTCCAGCCCCCTCAGCAGGCTTCCGCCGCCGGTCAAAACAATCCCTCTGTCCGCAATATCCGCAGCCAGTTCGGGGGGCGTCTTCTCCAGGACGCTGTGGATTGTCTCCACGATCTGTGAGGTGGTCTCGCGAAGAGCCTCCTCCGTTTCCTCTGAAGAAACCTTTACTGTCTTGGGCAGTCCTGTGACCAGGTTACGACCCCTTACATCCATATAGTCAACCTCGGGCCGCTTATATGCGGAACCGATCTTGATCTTGAGATCCTCGGCGGTTCTCTCACCGATCAGCAGATTATGTTTTTTACGCATGTAGCGGACGATTGCCTCGTCAAAGTCATCTCCGGCGATCTTAATGGAAGCGCTGACCACAGTGCCTCCCAGGGAGATCACTGCAATGTCGGAGGTTCCTCCCCCGATATCCACGATCATGTTGCCGCAGGGCTTGGAAATATCAATTCCCGCACCGATGGCTGCCGCAATGGGCTCCTCAATAATGGAAACCTCCCTTGCACCCGCCTGATAGGTTGCATCCTCCACCGCTTTCTTCTCAACCTCGGTAACACCGCTGGGAACACAGACCGCAATGCGGGGCTTACGGAAGGTTCTCTTGCCCAACGCTTTCTGGATAAAATATTTCATCATCTTTTCCGTCACGGTGTAATCTGAAATGACACCCTGCCTCAAAGGACGGACTGCAATGATATTGCCAGGCGTCCTTCCAAGCATCAGCCGGGCATCCTCGCCAATGGCTTTAATTTTATTTGTATCTCTGTCAAACGCCACAACAGAGGGTTCCTTCAGCACAACGCCTTTACCTCTGATGTATACCAAAATGCTGGCTGTACCCAAATCGATTCCGATATCTGTACACTGCATGCCTATATACCCCTTTCAATCATCTCAAAATTGTCTTCATCCTATCTTATCCGATCCTTATCGGTCTGTAAACGTAGTCATACACTATGTTATTATAACCGAAATTTTTTCAAATTGATAGGGGTAATATTTTTTTTTAAGATTTTTTTAAAAACTTGGCATTCTTCGAATTGCTTTAGCAATTTGTGTAACTTAGAAATTCTTAGCGGGCGTGCTAAAGAGGTGGGTTATGCCCCCTCTTGGGCCGCTTAGAATTCCTTTACACACTTATATCGGCCTATTTTCTGAAATTCTTTATGATATTTTTCATTCTTCCCGTAAAATTTGCAAATCCTGCCGCCGCAAGCACCAGCATAAGGGGGACATGGCAATATACATACCTCGCCCGCGCCTCAAACAGCAGTTGGAACAGAATCAATCCCAGGACAGAAAGCATACATATATTTTCCACCTTTGAGTTTTCCTTTTTCAGCGCGGCCACACCCATGAAGCACAACACCCAGACCCAGAAAAACTGCATATAATTCTCCATGACATACATATTCTTTTCAAAATCATAATACAGGGAACGGATCATTCCGGAAATATAGTTATTCCTCCGCTCAAAGACCTCCGTGTAAAATCCTCCCTCCTGCCCCCAGGCAAAGGCCCCGTCCCCAAAATTAACCAGCTGCTTTTTCGCCAGGTGCTCCAGCATACCGCCAAAGCCATAATCCCGGACACGCCTGCCAGCCTCCCGCAGATCTGCATTCCTGCGTTCTCCCGGATCTGAAATATCATAGGAAAACAGGGCATCTTCCTGCCAGTATCCGCCGTTCGTCTCTTCGTTTAATCCCATCATCAGGAAATGGGCAATCCCAAAATCCCTTCCTTTTTCCGGCTCCAGTCCGGTATCCCGCAGCATCAGAAGCTGTATGCCATATGCGGTCACAATGGCCAGCAGAATCAGGGCGGCTTTCATGGCAAGTTCCTTCCATGCCTTGTTTTTCGCATAAATAAATTCCAATAATTCAACCAGGATCACGGCAATCAGCACAATACTGCCCTGGGGCTTGATATAGAACACCCCAAATCCAAAGAAACCGATTAGGAACCATTTCATCCAGGGTTTCCTCTCCTTCTCCATATACAACCACACCACCAGTATGGGAAACACCAATGCCACACTGTCGGAATAAGAGATCAGGAGCCAGGGGCACAATCCCATATAGAGCGCGTATACCACCCATATGAACAGTGCCATATGCCGGTTGACCAGTTTGACAGCGATACGATAAATCAGCAAAGCAGTAATCGCCGAGATAAGGCAGTTTAATACCACAAGCGACATCTCCCCGGTTCCTCTGTCCAGGATACTGAAACGCCACCCAAACTTTAACACCCTGGATTGAATCCACAACAACACTATATTATTAGGACACATGGAAAAATATGCCGAGTTAGATATCGGCAGTCCATATGAAAGTTCAATGGCAGACGGCAGCATGCAGTCGCCTGCATCCCAGCCGGTCTTAAAACAGGCATTGCAGGTCCAATAAATTTCAGCGAGAAAGAGCACGCCCGTGGCCGTATAGCCCCTGCCAAACACTGCCGCAATCCTGTCCTCGTACCTGCGCATCAACAGATACAGGAGCGACAATATGATGACGGCTCCCGCCAGCAACACTATATTAGGTATGCCTGTCTGTCTCTTATATGCATACTCTGCAAAAGGCGCATAACACAAAACCAAAAAGAGATTTGCAAAAGCCGCCACGCCGAACACATAGGTGATCGCTCTGTTTCTTGCCTGTTCCATCTGTAATAATTACTTCCTTTCCAGCATCTTCCTGATATACATGCCCGTATAAGATTTATCATTGTCCGCCACCTGTTCCGGCGTACCCTTGGCAATGACCGTCCCTCCCCTGTCACCGCCCTCGGGACCAATGTCCAGGATATAGTCCGCCGTCTTGATCACATCCAGGTTATGTTCAATGACCACCACCGTATTGCCTCCGTCTGCCAGCCGGTGCAGGATCTCCACCAGCTTATGCACATCCGCGAAATGCAGTCCCGTGGTAGGCTCGTCCAGGATGTAAATGGTCTTTCCCGTACTCCGTTTCGACAGTTCCGTAGCCAGCTTGATCCGCTGCGCCTCCCCGCCGGAGAGCGTGGTGGAGGGATGTCCCAGTTTCAGATAGGAAAGTCCCACGTCATACAGCGTCTGTATCTTGTTGCGGATGGAGGGCAGATGTTCAAAGAAAGGAAGCGCCTCCTCCACTGTCATGTCCAGCACGTCAAAGATATTCTTTCCCTTGTATTTCACATCCAATGTTTCCCTGTTATATCTCTTGCCGCCGCAGACTTCACAGGGCACATACACGTCCGGCAGGAAATGCATCTCGATCTTGATGATACCGTCGCCGCCGCAGGCCTCGCACCGTCCGCCTTTCACATTGAAGCTGAAACGCCCCTTAGTGTACCCCTTCGCCTTGGCATCCGGGGTGGACGCAAACAGATCCCTGATCTGGTCGAATACGCCGGTGTAGGTAGCTGGATTGGAGCGGGGCGTCCGCCCGATGGGGGACTGGTCTATATTGATGACCTTATCCAGCCGCTCCATCCCCTCGATCCCCTTATGCTTTCCGGGAATACACCTGGCACGGTTCAGGTCTCTTGCCAGATGCTTATACAGGATCTCATTTACCAGCGAGCTTTTGCCGGAACCGGACACACCTGTGACACAGGTCATGACACCCAGCGGAAAATCCACATTAATATTTTTCAGGTTATTCTCCCTGGCTCCCAGCACCTTCAGCCATCCCGCAGGTTTTCTGCGCGTTTCGGGCACGGGGATCTTCAGCTCGCCGCTCAGGTATTTCCCTGTGACGGAATCAGGATTCTCCATGATCTCTTCCGCCGTGCCGCAGGCTACCACTTCGCCGCCATGGGAGCCTGCGCCGGGGCCGATATCCACCACGTAGTCCGCCGCCCTCATGGTGTCCTCGTCATGCTCCACCACAATCAGGGTGTTCCCCAGATCCCGGAGATTTTTCAGGGTATTCAGCAATTTGTCATTATCCCTCTGGTGCAGACCGATACTGGGCTCATCCAGGATATAGCAGACACCGACCAGGCCGGATCCGATCTGTGTAGCCAGACGGATCCTCTGGCTCTCACCTCCCGACAGCGTGCCCGTTGCCCTGGACAGGGACAGATAATCCAGGCCCACGTCCACCAGGAAGCCCACCCGCGCACGGATTTCCTTTAAGATCTGTTTCCCGATCAATTGCTGCTGTTTCGTCAATTCCATACTTCCCAGGAAATCATAGAGATCCCGTATGGAAAAGGAGGTGATCTCATAAATATTCTTATCGCAGACCGTCACCGCCAGGGACTCCTTTTTCAAGCGCATGCCGTTACACTGTTTGCAGGGAGTGATCCTCATGAAACTCTCATACTCCTGCTTCATGGTCTCGGAGAACGTCTCCTTATATTTTCTTTCCACATTTTTGACCAGTCCTTCAAAAGCCACCGGGTACACTCCCCGCCCGCGCTGTCCCTGGTAGTGGACCTGCACTTCCTTGCCGTCGGTTCCGAAGAGCAGGATCTTCCTGATCTTTTCCGGATATTCCTCAAAGGGGGTATCCAGATCAAAATGATATTCCCTGCACAGCGCCTGTAGTACGGCATTGGTAAAGCTGTTTCTATCCGTACAGGACTGCCAGCCGGTCACGGCAATGGCGCCCTGGCGGATGCTCAGACGCTTGTCCGGAATCATGAGATCCTCGTCAAACTCCATTTTGTAGCCCAGGCCAACGCACTCCGGGCAGGCTCCAAAGGGATTGTTAAAGGAGAAGCTCCTGGGCTCGATCTCGCTGATGCCGACCCCGCAGTCAGGACAGGAAAAACTCTGGCTGAAGGTGATCGGTTCCCCGTCGATCACGTCCACCAGCAGCAGGCCGTCCGCCAGCGCCAGCACATTCTCGATGGAATCCGCAAGGCGGCGCTCAATCCCTTCCTTCACCACCAGACGATCCACCACAATGTCAATATTGTGTTTGATATTTTTATCCAGGGATATTTCCTCTGTCAATTCATATAAGCTGCCGTCTATCCTTACACGGACATACCCGCTTTTCTTGGCTCTGTCCAATACCTTCTCATGCTGACCCTTTCGGCCCCTGACCACCGGCGCCAGCAGTTGGATCCTTGTCCCCTGTCCCAGCGCCATGATCTGATCCACCATCTGGTCCACAGTCTGCTTCGCGATCTCCCGCCCGCAGTTGGGGCAGTGTGGAATCCCGATCCTGGCGTACAGCAGGCGGAAATAGTCATAAATCTCCGTCACAGTGCCCACGGTGGAGCGGGGATTCCGGTTGGTGGATTTCTGGTCAATGGAAATCGCGGGAGAAAGTCCGTCAATCCTCTCCACATTAGGCTTTTCCATCTGTCCCAGGAACATCCTGGCATAGGAGGAAAGCGATTCCATATAACGGCGCTGTCCCTCCGCATAGATCGTATCAAAGGCCAGGGAAGATTTGCCGGAACCTGACATTCCTGTCAGAACCACCAATTCATTCCTTGGGATATCCACATCAATATTCTTTAAGTTGTTTTCGCAGGCTCCCCGAACTTTGATATAGCCGCCTGTTCCCTGACTGCGGGGACGCATCTTCTTTGTTTCTTCCATTTCCTTATCTTCCTTTTCTGATTCTAATGTGCCGCCTCGTCGATCTCCGGCAAAAACCCGTGAAGGCTTTCATCTGTACAATTGCAATCCATCCCGGAATGGCAAAATGCGAATCCGATTCTTCCGTATCATATCATTGAAAAATTTTAATGTAAAGCATGTTTTTCCGCTCAGCCCTCGCTCAGCTGCTGCAGGTTCTTCTTCAGTTCTATCATCTTGTCACGCAGTTCCGCAGCCGCTTCAAAGTTCAGATCTGCCGCAGCCCTCTGCATCTTCTTCTGAACCTCCGCGATCAGTTTCTCCAGTTCCTTGCGGTCCATGGATTCAGGATCCTTTTCAAACCGCATCTCCTCCTTCGCCACTGCCCTGGAAATGCTGATCAGATCACGCACGGCCTTCCTGATCGTCTGGGGAGTGATGCCATGTTCCTCATTATACTTCATCTGGATCTCTCTGCGTCGGTTTGTTTCATCCAGTGCGATCCGCATGGAATCCGTAATGGTGTCCGCATACATGACCACATGGCCCTCCGCATTCCTGGCCGCCCTTCCGATGGTCTGGATCAGGGAAGTGCTGCTGCGCAGGAAGCCCTCCTTATCCGCGTCCAGAATAGCTACCAGGGCGATCTCAGGGATGTCCAGACCCTCCCGCAGCAAATTGATGCCCACCAGCACATCAAACACGTCCAGACGCATGTCTCGGATGATTTCCGCCCTCTCCAGTGTATCAATGTCGGAATGCAGATATTTCACACGCACACCCACCTCGTTCATATAGTCGGTAAGATCCTCCGCCATACGCTTTGTCAATGTGGTGATCAATACTTTATGATGCGCTGCAACCGTCTTGTTTATCTCTCCGATCAGATCATCAATCTGTCCCTCCACGGGCCGCACATCCACCTCCGGATCCAAAAGCCCCGTGGGACGGATGATCTGTTCCGTGCGCAATAACTCATGTGCCTCCTCATAGTCGGAGGGCGTTGCGGACACAAACATCATCTGGTCGATATGAGCTTCAAATTCTTCAAAATTCAGGGGACGGTTATCCAACGCCGAAGGCAGGCGGAACCCATACTCTACCAGCGTATTCTTACGGGAACGGTCACCGGCATACATCCCCCTGATCTGAGGAATGGTCATGTGGGATTCGTCCACAATGATCAGGAAATCATCCCGGAAAAAATCCATCAGCGTCATTGGCGGTTCGCCCGGTCTGGATCCGTTCAGGTGCCTGGAATAATTCTCAATTCCGGAACAAAATCCTGTTTCCCGCAGCATCTCCACATCAAAGTTCGTCCGCTCGGCGATACGCTGCGCCTCGATGAGCTTGTCCTCTCCTTTAAAGTAACGCACCCGCTCCTCCATCTCTTTTTCAATATTGTCGCAGGCTATTTTGATCTTCTCCTGGGAAACCACATAGTGGGATGCCGGGAAAATGGCGATATGCTTTAACTCCGCGTGAACCTTTCCGGACAGGGGCTCCACCTCCGTGATCCGGTCGATCTCATCCCCGAAAAATTCTATGCGGATAAAGTAATCGCCGCCCTGTGCAGGGTATACCTCCACCACATCCCCATGGACGCGGAAACACCCTCTCTGCATATCCATCTCATTCCTGGTATACTGGATATCTACCAGTTCCCGCAGGACCTGGTCTCTGTCCTTCGTTATACCCGGGCGCAGGGACACTACCATGTCCTGATACTCGTCCGGGCTTCCCAGTCCATAGATGCAGGACACACTGGCCACCACAATGACATCCCTTCTTTCCGTCAGGGATACGGTGGCGGAGAGCCTCAGCTTGTCGATCTCGTCATTGATGGAGGAATCCTTGGCAATATAAGTGTCAGACGAAGGCACATACGCCTCGGGCTGGTAGTAGTCGTAGTAGGACACAAAATACTCCACCGCATTCTCAGGGAACATCTCCTTGAATTCTCCGTATAGCTGCGCCGCAAGCGTCTTGTTGTGGGCGATGACCAGCGTCGGCTTCTGCAATTCCTGAATGACATTCGCCATCGTAAATGTCTTGCCGGAACCCGTAACCCCTAGTAAAGTCTGGAATTGGTTGCCCTCCTTGAAGCCTTTGACCAGCTCTGCGATGGCCTGCGGCTGGTCTCCTGTGGGCTTGTAGGGGGCTTGTAATTTGAACTCTGGCATATGAAAACCTCCAA
>CAOKWI010000030.1 GCA_948473115.1 uncultured Lachnospiraceae bacterium
TCCCAATAAATCAAGGTTTCAGCAACAAAAAATCAGGTAGGATTTGACACTACCAGCGCGCCAAGGGAGGACGGAATTATGAAAAGGGAATTGGTAAAAAGGAAGTGTTTCAAAAGGAAAGCTGTGAATGGGGAAAGGAGGAAAGGCCACAGAGGGTATTCTGCGGCAGTGGCAGCAGTCGCGGCGGCGGTCCTGCTTTCCGGCTGTGGAGGCGTCGATCAGTCCGCGGCTGAGATGGCGGTGCCCGCAGCCAGCACAAGTGCTTATGAGTCTGGAAATGGTGCGGCGGGCGGTGTCTCCTACGACAGCGCCGTCTATGACATGGAATATGCGGAGGCAGAAAGCAGCACCTATGATCCCAAAACAGCAGAGACACCTGCCGAGGCGGAAGAGGGAAGCCATGGGACGGATCCGGGTCAGTCCCAGGGCAGGAAGCTGATCAAGACCGTGGAACTGGAGATGGAGACGAAAGAATTCGAGCATATGATGTCTGAACTGGAAACCCAGGTGCAGGAGTTGGGTGGATACATAGAAAATCTGGAGACATACAACGGCAGCAGCTATTCCAGTCATCGCAGTTCCCGCTGGGCGAACCTGACCATCCGTATCCCTGGATCGGCATTAAACGGCTTTTTGCAGAATATGTCCGAGATCGGAAATGTGGTCCGGCGTTCTGACAGCGTGGAGGACGTGACCTTAACCTACGTGGACATGGAGAGCCGCAGGGATACCCTGAAGGCAGAGCAGGCAAGGCTTCTGGAGTTGCTGGAGCAGGCTGAGACAGTGGAGGATATGATCGCGCTGGAGGAGCGGCTTTCTGACGTGCGCTATTATCTGGAAAGCATGGAATCCAAACTCCGTACCATAGACAACCAGGTGGATTACAGCACGGTACGGCTGAATCTCTCCGAGGTGAAGGAACTGACGCCTGTGGAGGAGAAGACGGATCTGCAGCGGATCACGGAAGGTTTTGCGGACAGCCTGAAAGACATTGGAAATGGGATCAAGGAGAGCGCGATCTGGTTTGTGATCCACATTCCCTACCTGGTGATCTGGGCGGCGGTGATCGCGGCGGTGGTGCTGGTCCTGAGAAAACACGGGAAAAAGCGCAGGGAGAAGAGGGATGCACTGAAATCAGAACAGACGCAAACAGAAGCACCAAAATCAGAACAGGCGGAAAAGGATGCAATGAAAAAGGAGTCCTGAGACTGTCAGCAATTGGCCTGGACAATTTGTCTATATTTCCGGTGGCCGCAGTAAAAGCCCGTTAATGCAACACAGGGCAGATACGGAAGGGAGGTTTATTATATGGGAAAAAGGAGATGGGGTATTCTTTCCTGTGGCCTGCTGGCCTTGCTGCTGTGCGCCTGCGGCCTGCTGGTTTTCCTGTATCATGCCCGTGGCGCCGGTCTGCCCGAGGATGGTTACTGGTCGGAGGGAAGATACCTGAGGCTGGAGAATGGGGGGGATCTGATTATTTACGAGGGTTCATTGGCCGGCGCCACTTCCATGGGGAAAGCCAGTGAAGCGGTTTCCTTTGACGGGCTGGAGAATGGGGATCTGATCCGGATCTATATCAACTGGGTCGGGCTGACCTATCCGGCGCAGACGACTGTCTATGCGGTGGAAAAGCTGGAAGATGGGAATGTCTGGGATCTTCCTGCGGAGGAACTGGATCTGCTGCGGGAGATGGGGCATGATCCGGGGCTGTCCGAGGAGGGAAGCTGGACAACCGGAAGGTATCTGAGGGGAAAAAGTGCCGATCTGATCGTCAACGGGGATTGGGATGTCATATCCATGGGCGTGGCGGAGGATACGGTTTCCTTTGAAGGACTGGAAGACGGAGACCTGATCCGGGTTTTTATTAAGGAGGTCCTGGAAACATGGCCGGGTCAGGCTTCTGTCTATGCGGTAGAGAAGCTGGAGGACGGGGGCTGCAGGATATTTCTGCGGAACTGCTGGGGGAACTGGAAGAGATGGGCTGGCTGGAGACCGGATCGGACGGATCAATCCCCTGACAGGTCATCTGCTATGCGGAATCAGAACGTAATGAAAAGGAACAGTATTAAGGTCTTATTTGCACAAGTTCTATTCCTTCCCCTTTTCCAAGATTACGTGAATACAGCTTCTGCCCTGAATTGTTCCAATGTTCATGCACGCCGAGATTGGTAACGGAATGGCCGTTTCCGTCCGTATAAATCGTTCCGGACGGTGCATTTCCGACAAGCCCCGCTTCATGCAGATAGTTTTCATTCGTAACATCTGCTGCGGAACGGTTGTTCCCGGTCACGGTGGGTTCATTATTCAAAAAATCTGCACCCACGGAATCGATTGCCACCGGATCCTGTGACACAAAGATGCTTGAAGTGTAGCCGCCGTTAAAGGGCGCCTGATACCACCTGGAATTTTCCTCGGTAATGGAAGCCCCCTCGCTGGGCGCGCAGATGAAAGCATCCAGCATATACAAAACAGTTTTACCGCCAAGATCGGCATTTGCCATCAGATCTACCAGCGGACTATAAATTCCCATTTCCGATTTTGTCAGCCATTGGTGCAGGTTGGCTCCTTCCGGCGGGCGCATGGTGTTCCCGTTGATAAAAGAGCCAAAATGATTTTTACCGCACAGGGTAATTCCGTAGCTGTGTCCCTTCAGATTGGCAAGGTTGATGAGATAGGTTGCTTCAGTCACACAGGTTGGCAGATAGTTTACTTTTCCGCTGAACTGATGTGACCAGTTGATCGGTGTGCTTTCGTCTGCCACACCGTCGTTGCGTCCGACAAATTGAACGCCGCTTAATTCTCCGGCAGTACACATTTCCACCATATAATCGGGAAAAAGGCGGGACACGTCGTAAACTGTGATTTCGGACGGATTCACGCCGCCCTCTTCGACGAGGGATACGAGCAGTACCTTCAAAAGTACCGGATTGGTATAACTCATCTGTGTCTCACCGGAAGTATCATCGCCATATACCCCTGAACCGTTGATATTTGCCTTGATTGCGATTCTTTCGCCCTGCAGATAGCCGCCGTCCCTACTGCGGGCATTGTTGTTTGCCAGAAATAATGCATTCCATCCGTCTTTTGCCGTGTCTTTGCCGCCAAGGGAAGCAATGCTGCCGTTTACCATTTCCAAAATAACCGCTTCGTTAAAATGTTCGGCTTCCCACCAGTAACCGCTGCCGTCCCATGCTACCGAATCGGGGTTATAGGACCATACCACACGCCCCGGCATTGCGCCAATCCCTGTGCCGTAGGCTTCGTGCTGGGGGTAATTCCCATCATAAGGGAACGACTGTATTTGAAGCGCTTCCGGGGAATTTGTTGCCGGCAGGCTGGAAGATTGTATTGCGTCTGATTCTGCTTTTATGTTTGTTTCTGTTGATTGCATGTCTTTCATACCACAGCCGGTCATCACAGATAGAAAGAGAGTGGTAAGCAAAATAAGCGCTTCTGTTTTTGCGACAGCCTTTCGGTTCATGATGACCATCCTTTCTACTACTACTGATTATTGTTTACATTTATTATATGGATAATTCGGGATATGTCAAATGATTTTATCTGTGTGGATTGCAACCGCACAGGTGGAAATGATTTTAGTACACGGAAATACTGTTTGACTGCCGACTGGTTGCCGTTCTGCATTTCTCCTCTGATAATTATCTTTAACCGTTCTTAACTGGCGGTTAAAAAATATTTCCCCGCAGTTGAAGCAGGCTCCATTGTGGTGTTTGTTCATTTTGTATATACTGTTGATATCAGCTGATATGATACGCAGCGCTTGCGGCATATGCTCCATAGGTGCAAATGTCCAGGACAAATCAAACAGTAGATGGGTAATTCCTTACTGGCTGTAAGGGATATTAACCATAAATATATTGTAGTAGGAGGAAATAAGATTATGGATATGAAAATAGGCGGAAAGATCATAGAATTGCGGAAGGAAAAGAAAATGACGCAGGAGCAGCTTGCAGACCTGCTGGGGGTGTCTGCCCCGGCAGTGAGCAAATGGGAGACGGACAGTTCCTACCCGGACATTACCATGCTCTGCCCATTGGCAAGGGCGCTGGGGACAAATGTGGACACTTTGCTGGCCTACGAGGAAACATTGTCGGAGGAAAAGCACGGACAGTATATGACGGAGATCATAGATACCATCCGGGAAGGAAAAGCAGAGGAAGCGGAAGAGAGACTGGAGCAGCTCCTGCACAGTTACCCTTCTGCCACTTCTCTGAAGTACAGCGCCATAGCGGCGTTTTCCATGCTTGAGATGAACTGTGCCGCAGACGGCGGAGAGCGGGAGACGTCGAATAAGGGGGAGGCAGGGAATAAGGAGGAGACAGAGAATAAGGGGGAAGCAGAGAAGAAGGAGGCAGAGAAAAAGAAGGCGAGATGGAAAGCGAGAAAGAAGGAACTGGCGGGCGCCATCTATGCCAGCGGGGATCCCGCCTTCCATATGCTGGCGGTCTCCATGCTGGTTTCCCTGGAACTTGCCGACGGCAACCTGGACAGGGCGGAGCTGCTGTTGCGGGAGACGGTCACGAGCACGGCGGATTTTACCATGTTATGGGCGCAGCTTTACCAGAAAAAGGGAGAAAAGGATAAGGCCGTCCGCACGGTGCAGAGTAATCTGTATCAGCTGGTCAGCAATGTACGGGTCTGTCTTATGACTCTGCTGGAAGAGGACATGGGCTTTGACAGGGAGAGGAAGCTGGCAGTCTGCGACGTCCTGTGCGGGGTGGAGGACTTGTTTGCGGTAGGCGGCGGCACAGGGGCGGGCGCCATCGCGGAAGTCTACCTGCGGCTGGGCATGAAAGAGGAAGCGCTGGAATACCTGGAAAGATTTGTGGATCGGATCACGGAAGGACCGATGCCGCCTAACCAGGCGCTTTTCAGTCCCACCTTTTCCCCGGAGGCAATGAAGTCAGGGCTTACCAGGGAACTCAGGCAGGTGACCATAAACGGGCTGGAGCAGGACACCTGCTATGAGGAACTGCGCGGGGAGAAGCGGTTTCAGGCACTTCTCAGGAAACTGAAGGCCGGCCAGGAGACTGACATTTCATAATAGATATGCTTAAGAACTGTCAAAGAATTAATCTTTACATCTGACTTGCCTAAAGCTTTTTATGCCGCGTTGATGTCAATCGGCGTACCCCAGTACGCCTCATTCCTCCGCCTTGCATAAAAAGATTTATCCTACGTCATCTGCAAAGTTAATTCTTGACAGTTCCTTAGGGACGAAGCCCAAATATAGCTTGACAAATCAGGACTACAGATGTAGGATAAAAACAGGAACTACATCTGTAGTCTTTTTGGCTGAATCGAGGGAAAACAGAATGGAATATAAGATCACAGAAAGCGAATGGCAGCTGATGGAATTAGTGTGGCAGGGCATTGGAACCCAGCCCCGGATGATGGAGCAGCTGGGAAAAAAATGGAACAAAAATACAGTACATACTTTCCTGACAAGGCTTTGTGCAAAGGGATACCTGGAAGTGGATAAGGAAGCTTCGCCTCACAGGTACCGGGCGCTTGTGTGCAGGGAAGAATGTGAACGTCAGGAGCGGCAGAATTTTTTACAGAGAGTGTACAGGGGCAGCGTGGGGAGCATGGTGGCGTCTTTTGTGAAAGATAACCAGCTTTCGGAGAAAGAGATCGGGGAATTGCGGAAGCTGCTGGACAATGTAGAAAAACATTCCTGACGAAGAGATGCTTTTTCCCACTTCCTCAGTGATATTCTAAGGCGTCACTCTGATTCGGATTTTCGCAATTGCCTGAGAGGTATTTTGCAGAAAGGAATAGGATGGGGATGGATTTCTGGAAAGTGTTGGAGTATTCTTTATCGGTGACGGTAGTCGGTGTGCTGATCTGGCTGGTAAAGCTTATTTTCCACGATAAGCTGGATGCAAGGTGGCATTATTTTATCTGGCTGGTGTTGCTGGTGCGCCTGGTCATACCGGTGGATTTTTCGCTGATCCGCACTCCGGTGTCGGTCTTTCAGGGAATCCCCGTAGGCAGATGGATAGAGTACGGCAGGCTTATGGCGGACAGAAAAGGATGGAGTGAAGTGTTTGTGGTGCTGGGCAGGGTTTACCTGTGGGGAGCGGTACTGCTGGGCGGTTATTACCTTACCATATGGGCGATATTGAGACTCCGTCTGCTATTTGCCGCGAAGGCAGATGAGGGCACACGGCAATATGTGGAGGAGATTGCGGCAAAATATGGGCTGAAGGGCTGTCATGACATCCGGATCAGTAGAAGCAGCACCCCTTATATCTGTGGGCTGATACATCCGGTCCTGGTGCTCCCGGAGGATAATGCACGGCCGGAGGGGCATGCGCAGTCGGAAGGAAATACGCGGCCAGAAGAGCCGGTCATCGTCCACGAACTGCTGCACAGGAAATGGAAGGACGTGGCGGTGAATGTCTTGCTGCACATGATCAGGGTGGTAAACTGGTTTAATCCCGTTATATGGTTCCTGACAGGAGTGGTACAAAATGACGGTGAGGCGCTGTGTGACCAGAGAGTACTGGAATGTTACAGTGAGGAAATGGAGAAGGATTACGGGGAAATGCTGCTTGCCATGACCAGGGGGAGGAGACGGAATCCTGTGAAGGCGGGCACCTCCAATATGGCTGGCTCCTATCGGAATATGAGGACAAGGATCCGCCGCATTTCTGATTTCCACAGGGTTCCGACGGGAATCGGATTTGTGGTATCCTGTATCACACTGATACTGGCGGCAGCAGGGGTCAGCGCATCAACGGAAGCACAAGGGTATGCAATCCATGCAATAGAAACGGAGGGGGAGCTACAGAAGGAATTGCTGAAAGCACAGCTGTACCATGCCCGAACGCCGGAGGAGGCGGTCTGGCTTTTCCTGCGCGCCGCCGCGGAACGCAATGTACTTTATCGGGCGTCGGTGCTTCCCGGTGAGAGGGTGGGGGAGTTTGAAGAATTTGCCTATAGCTGCTGGCGGCAGGGAAGCCTTACGGAAAGAGGCAGCCTGATTCCCACGGAAAATCCTTGTTTAGAAGAAACGGGAGCGTATTTCCCACGGGAGACATTTGAAGGGAAGCAGCAGTATCTCATCTATAATCTACAGTGTGATGAAGAGCGGGGAACGGCGACAGTTTTCGTCAGACCGGGTAACGGGGAAGAGGGCTCAGCTTACACAGAGTGGAGGCTTGCCCTGGTAAAGGAAGACGGCTGGAAGGTGTGGCTTGCCGGAGACCCCGGCAGGATGACGGGGGTGTACCAGGAACCGTCTCTGCTGTACGGCAGTACACGGGCAGGGGACTTTAGACTGGAAATATCGGCATATAATGAGGCTTATTTTGACTCGCTGGGGTGTGTCCGCAGCCGTATGCCGGATTACAGGATCTGACCGACAGGCAGGGAGCGACGGAGACGGATATATTTCCGAAGGACTTTTCCATGGAATATAAAGTGGTAAATTACTATATTGCTTATGTGGGGCAGGAATCGCTGGAAGGGCATTCGGTCAGGGCGGAAGTCACGGAGGATGGAAGAGAGGCATCTGCGGAAGAAATGTATGGCGCGTACCATGCGTTTTGGAACGGGGATACGGATGTGCCGCCTTCAGCCCAGGGCGCTTCCGGGGACAGGTATGCCGATGTGCCGGATGCCGCCGGTGGAGTATCCGGGGATGGGGATATCGATAGGCCGGGTGTCAGCTACAGCGCCTCCGGGGACGGATATGCAATGGCGTGCTTTGACGGCAGAGAACTGGCCAACGGAGGGCCAAGGTTGATAGGAGGCGGTGGGAATGGATCTTTCGAAGCCGGGCAGGGCTGGAAAGCCGACGACAGGATATGTGCCCATGTGCGGATTTATGTGGATGGCACACTTGTGGAGGAAAGTGACATATGGAGCGGAGAGCATTGACATTTGTGAAACTGGGAATTTTGTTTCTTTTTCTGGATTTTCATGTGGGAAGGGTAAATCTTTTGCCGACTTTTGTGGGAATGCTGTTTCTTAATGCCGCTATTGCGAGCCATGACGTGCAGACCGAGACGGAAAAGAGACTGAAACCGCTATTGCTGGCATTGGCGGCGGATCATTTCCTGCATTGGATCTTCTCTTTTGAAAATTCCCTGGAAAGCCTGCTTTCAAGCGTGATCTCCGTCTATGTGCTCTTTATGTTCATGGGGGAGGTTATCAAAAGGATCAGGGAGAATCAGCGGGAGAGAGCCCTGCAATTAAATTTTGCCCGCATGGGAACAGTGATCCTGCTGACCATGAATTTCCTGCTGGCGGCCTATGACAACAGTATGGTAAACGGGGTACTGGTAACCTTTTCCCTTATGATGATGCTCTTTCTGATGGTGACAGTATGCCAGATCAGGCCGGAGGGCGGCGATCTTTTCTGTTCCTGAAAATTCGTATATCTGCTTAGCCATGGCCCGCCATCAGCCAGATTCGGAAATTGGTTGACATTGGCTGTCTAATTTGTTAGACTGAAACCAAACGGAAGTCTAATCAATTAGACAAGGAGGGATTGCATATGCCGGTACCGAAGATTTTTGAAAGTGAGTACCGTTTCTGTCTGATCCTGTGGGAGCATGAGCCTGTCAGGACGACAGAACTGGTACAGCTTTGCCGGGAGCAGCTGGAGTGGAAGCGCACCACCACTTATACGGTCATCAAACGTCTCAGCGAACGTGGCGTGCTTAAGAATGAAAATGGAACGGTCACTTCCCTGGTGTCCAAGGATGCGGTGCAGGAGGCGGAGATCGACGAACTGGTGGAAAAGAAGTTTGAAGGTTCCCTGCCCTCCTTTATTGCTGCGTTCACCAGGCACGGGAAAATGTCCGGCCAGGAGATCGACGAGGTGCAGAGGATGATCGACGAGTTCCGGAAGGGAGGTGCGCAATGACGAACCTGTTTTTAAGCTTTGTAAACAGGAGTATTTCCGCCGGATGGCTGATATTGGCTGTGATCCTGCTCCGCCGGTTTTTGAAAAGAACCCCCAAATGGCTGAATGTGGCACTGTGGGGGCTGGCTGGGATACGGCTGGCATTTCCCATTTCTATCGAGAGCATATTCAGCCTGATCCCCAGCAGCGAAACCATCAGCCCGGAAATCATGCAGACATCCGAGCCTATGGTAAATACCGGGATCCCGGCGCTGAACCAGGCGGTGAATCCTGTCATAAGCGCCTCTTTTGCTCCTTCACCGACAGACAGCGCCAATCCGCTGCAGATCTGGATCCCTGTATGCTCCATGCTCTGGATCGGGGGAATGGTGTGCCTGCTTTCCTATGCTGTCATCAGCTATTGGAGACTGCGCGGGCGGGTGGCGGAGGCAGTTCCCGTGGGGGAGAATATCTATCAGTGTGAGCGGGTGGATTCTCCTTTTGTGTTGGGCATCATTCGTCCCCGGATCTATCTGCCTTTTGGTCTCTGCGGGCAGACGGGACAGGTCGGTGCAGAAGCCCTTTTGCCGCTGTCTGCCATGATTGCCCATGAGCAGGCGCATATCCGGCGCAGGGATCACTGGTGGAAGCCTCTGGGATTCCTGCTGCTGACCCTTTACTGGTTCCATCCGTTGGTTTGGATCGCTTATATACTATTGTGCAGGGACATTGAACTGGCATGTGATGAAAAGGTGATCCGGGAACTGGACAATGGTCAGAGGGCGGATTATTCCCAGGCATTGCTTGCCTGCAGTGTCAGCCGCAAAGGCATTTCCGCCTGCCCCTTGGCATTTGGTGAAGCGGGAGTGAAGGAGAGAGTAAAATCCGTGCTGAATTACAGGAGGCCTGCGTTCTGGCTCATTGCAGTGGCAGTGGCTGTCTGTGGGGCGGTAGCCCTGTGTTTCCTGACAGATCCTGCGGGATCACGGGAGGCCATGACATGGGTCAGGGGACTTTCCGCCGATCAGGTGATAAGCGCGGATCTGGTGGTCTTTTCCCAGACCCCGGAGAAACAGTTCATGCGTCTGTCCGAGGAGGAGATCCTTGCAATGGTGGATCTGATCAATCAGAGCAAGGGCAGGTATCTGGAGGAACACGAAAATCTGAACGGCGGCGGCATTTTTTTCTATCTGACCCTACAGGATGGCTCCACGCACAGCGTAGGAAATATCGGAAATACTTACCTTTTCATTGACGGGGATTATTATCAGGCGAAATACAATTGGCTCAGCACCTGGGAGGAGACCTTTGGGGAAGGGAATGCGCCGTTGCCGGAGGGGTATTTTCCCGGACAGGTAACATCGGGACAGACGACCTCAGGACTGGTGATACCGGGAGACAGTGGGAACAATGCTGTCCCTTCCGGGAGTGAGGGCTCCGCCGCCGGGGAACCACACTGACCCTGTATCCGGACGGACGTTTTGAAGGTGTCTATGAGGACGGCGAAGCTGTGGCTTCCCCGGAGTATCCGCGGGGAACGAGTTATATCTGCAAGTTCAGCGGACAGTTTGGCGGGATCACCCGGATCAGTGACTGTGCTTATTCCATGCAGCTGGAGGAACTGGCTTATGAAACGGAAACAGACAAGACATGGATTGAGGACGGGATACGTTATATAGGCGCTGAGGCTCTCGGCATAGCGGGAGGAGAGGAATTCATCCTTTATCTGCCGGATCCCCGCCGGAGGAACTGGATGAGGAGTTTCTATATTGGTGGCCGGATTATTACCTGTGGAATAGAAGTGTAGGGTCTGTGAAAAAACTGTATTCCTATGGGATACAGAATGTGAATACGAGCCAGGGATTTTTCACTTCCTGGCTGCTGTAAATTCGTAACAGTTCAGACAGCCCCTCCCGCGAAGTCAATAATTGCAGTGTGTCCCATGGGCACAATTGCTACAGATATCTCCTCAGGAAAGGCTCACTGCTTAACTGTGCGTTTTGAAACTGTCTGTAGAAGCTGTCAGCCTCCTCATTTGTGGCCCGGATCAGGTAATACTGGAAGATCCGGTTCCTGGCGCAGTCCTTTTCCAACTCCCTGAATAATTGCTGTGCAATTCCTCTGTGCCTGTATTCTTTTAAGACATATACCCAATCCACATAGGCCATCCGGTATCCGTCCTGCATACATCCGTAGAAATGGTACTCTATCCGTCCCACCACCAGGTCATTTTCCATGGCCAGGATGGATTTCGTATGCTGGTAAAAGGGATCGCCAAGACGTTCCCGGATACCGGTTTCGTCCAGCGATTCAGCGGTCATTTTCTCCGGCTCATCCAGCATTGCCTTTTTCAGATATGCGATATACCGATCCACATTCCCGGGATTCAAAAATTCAAAAGTCATAAGATCATGCCTCCTTTGCCCGCACATCCTCGGATGAGACATACCCTTCTTCTCCCGAGCGTCTGTTTAATTCACACATAAGACGAAGCATTGCCTTGGTCTTTTCAAACTCTTCATCTTCCGCGATGTCGCGTATGGTGTATTTCCCCCTGCCGTTCACCGTGAGGTAGACGGGAGAGCCGACAGTTACTTTTTCTAGAGCGTGTTATAATTACGAAGATCCGATACCGGACCGATCACTGCCATAAGGTCACATCCTTTTCTTTGCTATTATTTGTGGAATTTTGATCCTTATCCGTTTTCATATCAGTAAGCGTATCATAGAAAATGATTTCGTGCAATATTTTACGTTTCATTCTTCGTAAAAGGCTGCTTCAGCTTTACGGGAGCATAAAGGTTCATCTGATGGTATCCCAGCCCCTGCCTGATCTCGTCGTCCACATAAACCATATGCCCCATCAGCGGGCGGGTGCTGTCAATGACGAAATTCGTGTTTTCAAGCCATTTTTCCATTTTGCTCCTTACTTTATTGTTGCTTTCGCCGTCCCCGTCCACGCTGACAGCAGCCGCATACAGCCCGCCGGGAAATTCGGTGATTTCATAAGGGGATGTATCGGTCTGCGTTACCTCGTCCCTGACAGCCCAGAGCCACTCGGCTTTCCCGTCTGTTCCGCACAGGAAATCAGCGGCATCGAAGATGACGGGCTTGAACAGATGGTTGTGGGATTCCTGCCACGGTTCGAAATCCCCGCTGAAAAGTTCCTCGAATGTGACAAGGCCCGATGTCACTGCCCTGAAGGCAGGTATCCTGACAATCATGATATCCGGTACTTTGCTGTCAAGCTTTTCCGTGACCTCCAACAGACGGTTCACTGTTGCCGGATTCCCGTGATAGCCTGTATCTGCAAGCTGGGATTTGATTTCCTTCGCCTTTTCATAAAGGAGTTTTACATCGGATTCCCTGCTGAAATCCGCTGATTCAATCTGGCGGATAAATACCAGCATGATTTCCTTCAACTCATGCAAAAGGGAGATTTCCCCGTCTATATCGTCAACCTTTTTCCCCAGTACTTCTAAAACGATCCCGGAACCGGGTGCGCTGAAGATACGCTGGATATCCTTAATGCTTATGTTCAGCTTGCGCAGGATCAGGATCTGTTCCAGCCGCGTTAAATTGGCTTCATCATAAAGTCTGTATGCGTATTCATCGCTCCGGATGCTCCGGATCAGTCCCATATCCTCATAGTAGCGCAGTGTGCGGGCTGACAGGTCATATCTGGCTGTCACTTCCCGGATTTTGATAAAATTGTCCATGCTAATACCCATATCCTTCCTGTAAATTGTAGTAGGTAATTGCGAAACCTCATTTGACAAACTTCAGGGCAGTCAGCGGCCGGATGGTCGTCCCACCATGATTGCAATGCAGCCATGATATAAGTATAAACTGTTCCGCAACGGCAGAGTCAATGGATTTTGCAAAGGAACAGATTGTTTTTTTCAGGGCGGCATATTATAATAAATGTACAGGAACCTGGAAATACGCTGTGTATTTGCCGGAAACCATGGGGAAGGGGCGGCTGGATCAGGGGCGGCTGAATCAAGGTTTCCTGAAAACAGGAGGTGTCTATGAGTATGTTGCCGGTAGAGGATATGAATAATACCTTTGTGGAGCAATCTTTTATCATCAATAATTTTGTGGTCATGATCGGGAAACAGATAAAAGATTCCCTGTGCCGGGTATTGGGTGATGGCGTGCAGTACCAGTGGCATGAAAATGATGATAAAACCATAATACCGGATGTGTCCATCAATTGTAATACGAGGGACCGGAAAAATGTGTCACTGACAGGGATTCCGCGAATGGCCATGGAGGTGCTTTCCAATGCCACTGAAGAATACGACCGTGGGGAGAAAATGGAAGTATACCGAAAAGTAGGCGTATCCGAGTATTGGATTGTCGACTGGAGAAACAAACAGGTTGAGATCTATTTGAATGACGGGCGGGAAGATGGAACCACGAGCTTTTATTTGTATAAGACTGTTACTGAAAGCAATCAAATACCCCGCTGCAAGCAACGGGGTATTTGACCCTCGCGGCATTCGCCAAATGCTCGTGCAAGCACGGCACTTGGCTCATTGCTCGCGGGAATAAAGAAGACCTGCAGCTTGTCATGTTCCCGAATTTAAAAACAGATTATGATGAATTGTTCTATTTGTAAAATTCATGGAAAACTAGCTGTCATCCAATAAAATTCCCAAAACAGAATTCATATTTATGAGAATAATAAACGGATATCCGCCAGGGCGGGTAGGGAGGTGTACCCATGAAGAATCCATTCTCCAGGAACGGCAAATCAAGACGGGATCAGGACGCAGGCGCGGGGCGGAGTACCGATGTCATCTTTTCCACCGTGGAACAGGTGAAAGCCGCCAGCACGGAAATCGTGGACGGCGTCACCACAGTGCGGGACCTTGCCGATGAGAACAAGCACAGCGCAAACACGGTGGTGGGTAATATGGAGGAACTGACGGGGCAGAATGCCGTCCTTGTGGGGAAGACGGAATCTTCCATACATATGACCAGCGATATCCAGGGACAGGTGGAAAATATCGCCGCCATGATCTCCCGGATGGTCCAGCTTGTGAATGAGACCAATAACCATGCGGGGGCCAGTTCCAATGAACTGTCGGAGGTGGTGAAATCCACTCATACCATGGCGGAACTGTCCAACGACGTGAGCCGTATTGTGGAAGAATTTTCCGAGGAGTTTGCCAGGGTGAAGGCGGAGACCGTTTCCATTGAGGATATCACCTCCCAGACAAACCTGCTTTCCCTGAACGCGTCCATTGAGGCGGCAAGGGCGGGAGCGGCAGGCAGGGGCTTTGCGGTGGTGGCGGACGAGATCCGCAAACTCAGCGATGAGACACAGAACTCCTCCGCCCGTATCATGAATGCCCTGAACCGCCTGGAGGAGACTTCCGCGCGGATGACGGAGGCGATTGAAAAGGTGACCGGGCTCATTCAGCTGAATCTGGAGAAGATCACGGAAGTGAATGCCAGCGTGGTCAGCATTTCCAACGATTCCAGAACGCTGAACAGCAATATTTCCCTGATTGACAGTGCCGTCAGGGAGGTGGAGCAGTCCAATCAGAACATGGTGGAAAATATGCAGCAGATGTCCGAGGCCATGTCCGTCATGGGCGGCTATGTGGAAAATGCCTCCGACAATGCCAAGAGCATGCTGGAAAAATATGAACAGACCACTGCAAGTGTGGGGAAGATAGAAGCCTCCGTGGGCAATCTGGTGGTGCGGCTGGGTGACAGCGGCTTCATGGGCATCCATGACGCCAAACCCGGCAGCAAGGTATCCATTATCACGCTGGATGGGGACGGAGCGCCGGATCAGGAATATTACGGGCAGGTGGTGCGCCAGCAGGGGATGGAGGCTGTGGTGGATATCCGGCCCAAGACCATTCCCCGGAGTACGGACGGCTCTGTGAGATACCAGCTGCAGATGATCCTGGGGAATGTCCTGTATCACTGGACGGATGTGAACGTCTCCGAACTGACAGAGGGCGGGGTCACCTATTACCGCACAGTGACTAACGCTAACCCAAAGGTGATGAAGCGCAAGAAGAATCCCCGGCTGGACATCCACTGTCCCTGCCAGGTCGTCATGGAAGGCAGTCCTAAGTCCTACCAGGGGAAAATGCTGGATATCAGCGCCAATGGCATGGCATTTTCCGCCACAGACCCGGACTTTGAATCGGCGGAAAAGAAGATGATCACCGTCACCATCCCGGAACTTCCCATTCCCAAGGCTCGCACCGTGCAGGCATATATCATGCGCTGCAAAAAGGGCAGCAACGAATACATTTTAGGCTGCCGTCTGTCGGAGAACAACCTGGCGATCCAGCAGTATATCGAGACACAATAGGAACCTGTTACACCTGTTTGGTTCTAAAGCAAACGGGAGGTTGCCATAAGACGGAATGCCTGATACAATAAAAAAATCAGCAACAGAAAAACTGAACTGGAAAGGTGATAGGTAAAAGTATGAAGCGCAATTATGAAGCCGTTCGGTAGCAATGGCTATCGTCGTCTGAAAACGTTATAGCCATTGCATCCTGAAAGTAATAGGAATCCTCGATACCCTGGCCGAAAACCAGCTATGGGAAGCCGTTGGAAGATTGTTATATGATTAGGAGGGCACTATGGGCTATAGGAAAGCCGAAGAGGTTCTGCCTCGGGAGATCCTTGCTTCCGTGCAGCAGTATATAGACGGTCAGATGCTCTATATTCCCAGGAAAACACAGGAAAAGAGATCCTGGGGATCAGCCACTGACACCAAGAGGAAGCTGGAACTCAGAAATGAAAGCATATACGCGAAATATCAGGAGGGGATATCTGTAAAGGAATTGTCGGACGAATATTTTCTCACTGAAAAAAGCGTACAGCGTATTATCAGAAAATTGAAACCCTCCTAAATAAGCCGGTAAATTTCAGGAGGTAAAAAGTGAATAGGGAAAATAAGAGAAAATCCTTTGAAAAAGGATATTATAGGGATCATGCATGTAAGGAAACATTTACCTGTAAGGTGTGCGGAAGGCCGGTAGTGCCGGAGGGTGCCGGAAGCAGCCACAGGAATCACTGCCCCAACTGCCTGACCAGTCTCCACGTGGATGTGGAACCGGGGGACAGGCAGTCGGACTGCGGCGGATATATGGATCCGGTGGCCGTCTGGGTGCGGAAAAACGGAGAGTGGGCAATCATACACCGCTGCAGGATGTGCGGAAGCTTCAGCTCCAACCGCGTGGCGGCGGATGATAATCCCATGAAACTGATGTCCATTGCCATGAAGCCGCTGGCAATGCCGCCCTTTCCTATTGACCGCATCGTGGAAATGACGCGCCTGATGGGCGGCGACGGGAGCATGGAATGATCCAAAGAAATTTGCAGCTTTCAAAGCAACATTGAATGTATTAGGTGTAAATCTCCTGACGGATATTGATGAGATCAGGGAATAACCGCAGAAACAAAAAATGCCCGGGGAAGAAAATCTTCGGGCATTTTCCGGTAGTGTCCATGCGCCCAAAGGAAATATGTCAGCCGGAACTGTCCGGAAGCGTGTCCCCTTCAGGAATATTGTCTTCGTAAATCCAGTTAATCTGATACTCTACTCCGGAAAGGGTGCCCAATTGCTCAATATAATTTTCAATCAGCAGTTTGGCACGTTCCTGTGCGTGTGTCAGTAAAGTCTCATTTTCGGCAAAGGACTGCCTGATTTGTTCGTTTGCCTCTGCGATTGCATCGGTCTGGTCTTCTGCCGTGATAGGATTCTTATTGAGGATCCCGTCGTCTCTGTCTGTTCGGTACAGGAACACAGGAATGCAATGGACAGCAAATATATGATAGTAAATGAAATGAATCTCTTGCGCATTTGTGATAAACTCCTTTATTCAACATTTATGGAAAACTGGCTGTCTATCTGCATGATCCAGGGCTTTATTAACGCCGTGACCACGGCTTCGGCATTCTCTTTGGCAAGAAGTAGTAAATCTTCCTCATCGCTGTTTTTTTCCAGAATTTCTGTGGCAAGAAAAACCTCCCGGACTTGAAATGAAAATGATGCCCCTGAGACGACAGTTAGGGAAACGGATAAATTTCTGCTAATAGGCTGTTACAGCATTATACCTTTTTCAATGCAGGGATTCCCTTGAAAACATTGACATTATGCTGTCTGGAATATAAAATAATGATAACTATCCAGTATTGATCCCGAAAAAGCCGGATATCCATATGAGGGATGATGGACAAAGGAAGGAATTGATGTTTTATCCCACAAAATTGCCGGGGCGGTTTTCAGACAGCGAATGACAGCAGAAAGGGAAAATGGCATGGCTTTGGAAAATAAACTTGATATCAGTGATTCCGCTGAATTAGCAAGGGTTGAAGAGAAGATAAGTAAGAAAAGGGCAGTTGAATTATTTGAAGGCAGCTGCTTAAATAATTACGAAGCCGGGACATTTTGTATGCTGTCTGCAATCCATAAGTATTTATTTGAACAGATCTACGATTTTGCCGGGAAGCTAAGGGATGTAAACATTGCAAAAGGGAATTTCAGGTTTGCGCCGGTTATGTACTTGGAATCAGCAATAGAAAGTATTGAAAAGATGCCGCAGTCAACTTTTGATGAAATCATTGAGAAGTATGTGGAAATGAACATTGCGCATCCGTTTCGTGAGGGTAACGGCCGCAGTACACGGATATGGCTGGATTTGATACTGAAAAGAGAGTTGAATCTTGTGATTGACTGGAGCCTGGTCGATAAGGATGATTACCTGCTGGCAATGGAGAGAAGCCCCATAAAGGATATTGAAATCAAGCATGTTTTAAGGCAGGCATTGACGGATCAGATTGACGACAGGGCAATTTACATGAAGGGGATTGATCACAGCTATTATTATGAAGGCTATGCCGTGTATAAGACGGAAGAATTATAAGTGTCAAATGAAAACGGGGGAAATAATTGTGGCTGAAAAGAATACTCAACAGTTAAAATTTCCGTGTAACTGACTACATAATGCCAGCCATATATGTTTGACCAGTGCAGTACGGTAAATTGTGGCGTTATGTAGTATAGCTGATGATATTGGAGGGGTGATGCCGTGAATAAAAATGTATTTTTGCTGGAGGATATTGCAAACATAGTAAAACCAATTGCAAAAAAATATGGTGTGAAAGAACTATATTTGTTTGGATTTTATGCAAGAGGAGAGGCTGATGGGAACAGCGATTTGGATTTTCTGATGTTTGGCGGAGAAAATTTTATATTGACAATGATGGTACGAACTGGAATATTATTGCAGAGGTTATTTTTGAGGAATTGCCTGTTTTCATAGAGCAATTGAAAAAAATAGTGTAACCGACATAGTACGTATCAGCCGTTGAAAACTTGCTCACGTAAGGCTGAATATCGCCACTCTTTCATCGGGCGAACGCCCGATAACGCACGAACACCAGAACGTGAAAATAGCCAGGCGGCGTAAAACTTTTTAAATGTCCTCTATTCTCCAAACAAATCAGCATGGCGGCCAGTTGTAGCAGCTGAAAGAATAAGTGTATCCTCATAAATCTGGTACATGAGCAGCCAATCAGGCTCTATGTGACATTCGTTGCGGCTTTCCGTTTGAAAATAGAGGCTTCGGGCCGCAGTCCCCTGGGGAAATGCTGATGGAATCGGTACTTCCCCAAATACAGACCGCAGAAAGAACAGGAAAACATATGAACGAAAATGCATCTTTTAAGTCAGGCTTTGCAACCCTGATCGGCAGACCCAACGTGGGGAAATCCACATTGATGAACAGGTTGATCGGGCAGAAGATTGCCATTACGTCCCGTAAACCCCAGACGACGCGCAACCGCATACAGACGGTTCTGACGCTGGAGGAAGGACAGATCGTGTTCCTGGATACCCCTGGTATCCATAAGGCGAAAAACAAACTTGGAAACTATATGGTCAGCGTGGCGGAGCATACCCTGGAGGAGGTGGACGTGATCCTCTGGCTGGTGGAGCCCACGGATTATATCGGCGCGGGAGAGCACCATATCATCGAGCAGCTGAAAAAGACGAAAACGCCAGTGATCCTGGTTATCAATAAAACCGACACCGTGAAAAAGGAAGAGGTCTTTCATTTTATCGACGTTTACCGGAAAGAACTGGACTTTCAGGAGATCGTCCCTGTTTCGGCCCTGAAGGGTGATAACACGGAGGAACTGGTCAAATGTATCCTGAAGTATCTGCCTTACGGCCCTGCATTTTATGATGAGGACACCATCACGGATCAGCCCATGCGCCAGATTGCAGCTGAACTGATCAGGGAGAAAGCGCTGCGGCTTCTGGAGGATGAGATTCCCCACGGCGTGGCGGTCAGTATCGAAAGCATGAAGGAAAAAGGAAAGATATGCCACATTGAAGCGACCATTGTTTGTGAGAGGGAATCCCACAAAGGAATCATTATCGGGAAAGGCGGACAAATGCTGAAAAAGATCGGTTCAGCAGCCCGCCCTGAAATTGAAAAAATGTTGGAAATGCAGGTGAACCTCCAGCTTTGGGTGAAAGTGAAAAAGGACTGGCGGGACAGTGATTTCCTTTTGAAGAATTTCGGATACAATCCAGAGAATGCCGATAAATAGTCGGCAATGCTGAGAACTGTCCACGAAGTTCAGGCGCTGGATGTGAGTCTGCCCATGACCAGGCGCTGGACGTGAACTCGTCCATGACTAGGCGTTGGACGCGAGTCTGCCCATGATCAGGCATTGGATGCGAGCCTGTACATGAAAATGGAGGATCGGTTCCGTTCTGTATGAGAATGGATCTGAATGTAAGGCCGGGACAGTTACCAGATTTTACGCGGACGATCTGCGCATAGAAAAGAGAAAAATGCAGACCCTAACATGCAGATGAAGATAAGATACGAATCGGGGGATGCGGGAAATGAATCTGGAATACTGGAAGCAATTTGAGCACAGCGGCAGAATTGAGGATTATCTTTCTTTTGTGGCAAGTGACAGATCGGGGAGCATGGAAGGCCGGCAGCGGGCGGGAGAACATAGGGATGCAGGAATATATATGCGTGACAGGGATCATACTAAAGCAGACTCCCGTGGGGGAATACGACAGACATATTAGCCTTCTGACAAAGGAGCGGGGAAAGATCTCCGCATTCGCCAGGGGAGCCAGAAAACCGGCGAACCGCCTGGCCGCGGCTACCAACCCTTTTTCCTTTGGGACTTTTAAACTTTACGAGGGGAAAAACTCTTATACAGTGGTGGAGGCTGACATTCAGAATTATTTTGAAGAACTGAGGACCGATTATATCGGCGCGTATTACGGCATGTACTTTGCGGAGGTGGCGGACTACTACACCAGGGAAAACAATGATGAGCGGGAAATGATGAAATTACTGTACCAGACCCTGCGTGCCCTCTGCGCCCCGTCCCTGCCTGATCCGCTGATCCGCTGTATCTACGAGTGTAAGGCAATCGCAGTGAACGGGGAGTTCCCGGGACCGCCTGCAGATGAGAAGCTGGAGGAATCCACGGTTTATGCATTGCAGTACATAGCATCAAGTCCCATTGAAAAGCTGTACACCTTCAATGTGACGGAGACGGTATTGAAGCAGTTACAGCAGGTTTCGGCGCGGTATATGAAGCGGTATGTGGGAAGAGAATTTAAGAGCCTGGAAGTTCTGCAAACTCTCTGTTGAAAAACAGGAATTTTTTTGGTACAATTACTTAGCACATTTCTTCACGGATCTGTGTGTTGCCTGTGGCTTGGATCCGCAGGCTGCGGAAAGGCATATGGATGGATATGAAAAGAATCTCAAGGACGGTACTGGGCGTCCTGCTCACTGCACTGATGATGACCGGCTGCGGGGAAGCCAGAGTTCCGGATACCATAGATAAGCCTATGATCGCCATCGCGAAGAACGGGACGGTCACGGAATATCTGGTGGGAGAGTTCAGCGCGAAAACATATTACAGCATTTCCGGATTGTCATCCATGGCGGCAGCAGAAGCGGCAGAGTATAATACCGCCAATCAGACGGGATCAGTCGTCCCGGTGAAGCTGGAGAAGGTAGAGGCCCTGGAGGATGGTACGGGACGTGTGTGCATCGTCTATCAATATGACAGCGCCGAAAGCTACACGGGATTTAATGAGGGAAGCCTGTTCTACGGTACTGTGGGGGAGGCGATTTCCCAGGGGTACTCTTTTGACGCCGGACTACAGGGCGTCAGCGATGCAGAGGGACAGACGTTTACGGCGGAACAGCTGAAGCAGGCTACAGACAGGCGGCTCATCATTGCGCCCCAGGGAGTGTATGTATACTGTCCCGGAAAAGTGGATTATATCAGCGGTGCTGCGTCTATGGCTGAGGACGGAAGCGTGGATACAACGGCGGCGGACTGCCCTGTTTATATTCTTTTGAAGTGAAGAGACCGGAACCAATTGCCGTAAACGGCAATTGGAATAGAATAAAAATCAGTCTCGGAACGGAAGCGCCCGAAAGAAATTCTCAGCTGCGACCTTTGCAGATGAAATTTCTTTCAGTGCAGAGGGGCGCTGAAGTGAAGAGACGGAACTGGAATAGAAATAGGAGGAGATTATTATGGAAAAGTCAATGGATAAGATTGTGGCGCTGGCCAAGGCGAGGGGCTTTGTGTACCCCGGATCCGAGATATACGGCGGTCTTGCCAACACCTGGGACTACGGCAACCTTGGCGTGGAATTAAAGAATAACGTGAAGAGGGCATGGTGGCAGAAATTTGTGCAGGAGAATCCCTACAATGTGGGTGTGGACTGTGCCATCCTCATGAATCCCCAGACCTGGGTTGCGAGCGGCCATCTGGGCGGTTTCTCCGATCCCCTTATGGACTGTAAGGAGTGCCACGAGCGTTTCAGGGCGGATAAACTGATCGAGGATTACTGTGCGGACAACGGCATTGTGCTGGAGGAGAGCGTCGATGCGTGGAGCCAGGAGCAGATGAAGGACTTCGTTGAGGAGAAGAACATTCCCTGTCCCAGCTGCGGCAAGCATAATTTCACGGATATCAGACAGTTTAACCTGATGTTCAAGACCTTCCAGGGGGTCACTGAGGATGCGAAAAATACGGTGTATCTGCGTCCGGAGACGGCACAGGGTATCTTTGTAAACTTTAAGAATGTACAGAGGACTTCCCGTAAGAAGATCCCCTTCGGCATCGGTCAGATCGGTAAGTCCTTCCGCAACGAGATCACGCCCGGCAACTTCACGTTTCGTACCAGGGAGTTCGAGCAGATGGAACTGGAATTTTTCTGTGAACCCGGCACGGATCTGGAGTGGTTCCAGTACTGGAGAGGGTTCTGCCGCGACTGGCTGCTGTCCCTGGGCATGAAGGAGGACGAGATGCGTCTGCGTGACCACAGTCCCGAGGAACTCTGCTTCTACAGCAAGGGCACTACCGATATCGAGTTCCTGTTCCCCTTCGGCTGGGGCGAACTCTGGGGGATCGCGGACAGGACTGATTATGACCTGACCCAGCATGCAAACACCTCCGGCGAGGATATGAGTTATTTCGATGACGAGAAGAAGGAGAAATACATACCCTATGTCATCGAGCCCTCCCTGGGCGCGGACCGTGTGGTTTTGGCGTTCCTCTGCGCCGCCTATGACGAGGAGGAGCTGGAGGGCGGCGATATGCGGACCGTGCTCCGTTTCCATCCGGCGCTGGCACCCGTGAAGATTGGGGTACTGCCCCTTTCCAAGAAGCTGAATGAGGGTGCGGAAAAGATTTATATGGAATTATCGAAGAAATATAACTGTGAGTTTGACGACAGAGGAAACATCGGCAAGAGATATCGCCGTCAGGATGAGATTGGTACTCCTTTCTGTGTTACTTATGATTTTGAATCCGAGACAGACAATTGTGTCACTGTACGTTTCAGGGATTCCATGGAGCAGGAGCGTGTAGCGATTGCAGAACTGGATGCATATTTTGCAGATAAGTTTACTTTCTAAAATAGATCATGTTTAGGGAGGGCAGAGGCTACATTCTGCTCTCCCGCTGTGTTTAGGAACTGTCCTGCTGCATACGGCGGGGATCGGTTGACGAAGATAACGGAGTTGGGAAGAATGGACAGGATAGAGATATTTCAGGTTCTTGGAATAGAAGAGACGAAGGACGAAAAGCGGATCAAAAACGCTTATCGCGGGAAGCTGTCCGTGACCAATCCGGAGGATGACCCGGAAGGTTTTAAGCGGCTGCGAACTGCTTATGAGGAGGCCTGCAGGCTGGCAAAGGACAGTGGTGAAAAGCCTGAGGAACAGCCCAGGGATACCACGCCCTCCGGCCTGTGGCTGGAAGAGGCGGCGAAGATTTACAATAATATACATACCAGGCAGGAACTGCAGCATTGGGAAAAACTCTTTGCGGATGACTGTTTCCTGTCCCTGGAGGACGAGGAAAACTGTCGTTTCAAGCTGCTCAGGTTTTTGATGGAGCATTTTAAACTCCCCACGGAGGTGTGGAAACTGCTGGACAGGAAGCTGTCCATTACCAGTGATGCGGCAAGGCTGCGGGAGCAGTTCCCGGCTGATTTTGTGCGCTATATCCTGAATAAATGCGAGCGCGGTGAGGATGTGGAGTTTTCCCAGTTCCAGGGACCGGAGGACGGTGATTATGATCTGTACCTGCAGTATTATGACCGTACCTGGCAGGCTCTTGCGGAGGAAAAGCTGGAGGAAGCGGCTCAGTGCATGGAGAATGCGGACAGGCTTGGCATCAGCCATCCCGTCATGGAGATCTGTCGGGGGGATCTGCTGCGCAGGCAGGGAAAGGATGCGGAGGCGATCGCCCTGATGGAGGGATTGCTGGAACAATACCCGAAGGATGCCATGGTATGTTACAATACCGCCGAACTTTTGTGGAAACAGGAGCAGGCGGAGGGCGGACGTTTCCGCAAGAAGGCGGTTCAGATCTACCAGGAATTGAAAGAGGAGAATGACAGCCATTATATGGCCAATGTCCGCCTGACAGAGTGGTACTATGAGGAAGGACAGTATAAAAAGGCCAAAAGCTGTGCCGAGAAAGTGCTTTCCAGCGGTTCCGACGACAGCTTCATGGAACTTCTGGTGAAGATCAACGCCGAGATCGAGAAGGAACTGGAGGAGGAATACCGCGGGACAAGAAAATGGGAGGTGGCGCTGGAATTGTGCTGGTGCTATCTTCAGGACGGGAAAGTGGCCAGGGGCATCCGTCTGGCCACGGATGTCTGGCAGGAACTGCTATCCGCCAGCATGGAACAGCGACGGTCCACTAACATGGAACAGCAACAGTCCACCGGCATGGAACAGCAACGGTCCACCAACATGGAACAGCAACAGTCCACCAACATGGAACAGCAACAGTCCACCGGCATGGGACAGAAACAGTCCACCAGCATGGAACAGCAGCTATCTGTCAGCATAGGGCAGCAGCTGCCGCTTGAAAAGGAAGCGGAATTTTACGGGCTTATGGCAAAGCTTTATGTGGAGGAGGCGGAATACGAATTATCCATTGCCATGTGTAATTCCTGGGAGGAAGCTTTGCATAAAAAACTGGATTACGACGATCCGGAGGAAAAGCGGGATCGTGACCGGCTGAAGCAGGCGCACCTGATCCGCATGCAGTGCTATCACAATCTGGGTTTCCGTAACGAGAAACAGTTCGGAAAGGCCGTGGAGGAGGGCAGCGCTGTACTGACGGACAGTGCAAAGGATATCGGGGTACTGCTGGAACAGGCACAGCTTTATGTGGAGATGGAGGAATACGAGCGGAGCCTGGAACTGGTGGACAGGCTTCTGGAGGACTACCAGGTCTATGCGGCTTACGCGGTCGCCCTGGAGGCTTACCGGAAGCAGCTGGACGCCGCCGGCGTCGTCCGCAGCAGCAGCCAGTGTATCCGGTATTTTCCCACTTTTGTAAAGGCTTATGAATATGCGGCAAAGGTGTATCTGGATCTGAATTATAAGGAAGACCTGGAGAAGCTGCTGGGTGAGGCGGAGAAAAATAACGTTAAGAGTGACATTCTCGAAGCTTACCGGTACCAGATCACCCACAGGCCGATGGAACTGTCCACCCTGCATGAGAAGCTGCGCAATTTCCGTGAGAAGTATGTTGAAAAGGCGGAAATGAGGGAGACGGTTTCCAAGTATGAAGATGGGTTGAAAATTATCACGGAATATCTTTATCATTATCCGGACAGTTATCTGTTCACGGAACGCGGGGAATATCATAGGGCGGCCCACCATTATGAGGAGGCAAAAGAGGATTTTGAGAAAGCGATTGCACTGGAACCGGGAAACAGTTATGCGTTGAGCGGACTGAGCCAGGTATACAAAGCGGAGGGGGATTTTGAAAAGGCCCTGATCTACCTGAAAAGAGCGATCCTGTACAAGGGCGACGAAATGTCGCTTACCATATACCAGGATATGGGAAATTTGTACGCACTTCTGGGGGACAACCGGCGGGCACTGGCGGCACATCTGGAGTTTATGCGGCTTACCCAGGGACAAAAGCCGGGGATGCGCAACCTGGAGGAGGTGGCGGAGGCCTGGCTGCGTGCGGGACAGGCGGATAAGGCAATAGAGATTCTCCAGCAGATAGAAGCCCAGAGGAAGGGTACACATATAGATTATTTCAACAGAGTGGAAATGTACAACAGAAGCGGAAATGAACAAAAAGCAAGAGAGATGCTGGGGACATGGCGCAGTGTGATAATGGCCACATGGCGTGAAAAGCTGGAAATAGGAGGGGACAGCCTGATCCAAAGATGGATTCGGCATCTGGACGGTGAGAGAAGGGGTCTGTACAGTGATTTTTTTAAGCAGGCCGCAAGGCTGGAACTGATCTTCGGGGATCCTGGGACGGCGCTAAGGTATTTCCAGGAAGCCCTTGCCTGTACATCAGCGAACTGGTGGGCTCTTAATCATCTGCTGGAAGACGCCGCTTTCGCATGCATTGTCTGCGGGGACGACGAACAGGGGAAAAAATATGGCGAAAGGATGGAGAAATGGCTGGAAGAGCAGTCCCATCACGCCTGGGACGTGTATTTTAACGAGGCCAAACGCAAAAGGTTTCACAGGATACTGATCGGCTTTTATACGGAGCCTCTTCAGGCGATCCAGGAGCTTTTGGATCAGGAGAAAAGTATGGAGCGTTGTCAGTATTGTACCAGACCTTTCTGTTCGGAACTGGAAGGAATCCGTATTATGCTTCTGTGCCGGCAGGGAAAACGGGAAGAGGCCATGGAACGCCTGAAACGGAATCTGGAGATCTTTCCCCAGGATGATTATATGCTTGCCATCCGGCATGTGGTGTTCGGGGATTCCCTGGATCCACCCCTGCAAATCTGTGCGCATCCGCCGGAGACTCCAGGGCGTGCCTGGGAATCATCCTGCTGCTCAGTAACGGGGTGCTGACGGGGCGTTTCCCTGGAACAGGACAAGGGCAGTATGGCACAAATCAGGATAGGAAACGAGGAAATACATGATAGTAGGAATTGATTTGGGGACAACCAACAGTTTGATCGCATATTTTTCGGAGGAGGGACCGAGGATCATTCCCAACAGACTGGGAAAGAACCTGACACCTTCCGTGGTCAGCGTGGACAGTGCGGGAAATGTATATGTGGGAGAGACCGCCAGGGAACGGATGAGCCTTTACCCGGACACAGTGGCCCAGACCTTTAAGCGGAGCATGGGAACGGAGCGGGACTATGTCTTAAGCGGGAAACATTTCAGGCCGGAGGAACTGTCCAGCATGGTATTGCGCGCCCTGAAGGAGGATGCGGAAGCTTATCTGGGGGAGGAGATCACCGAGGCGGTGATCAGCGTTCCTGCGTATTTTGACGATAAGAGGAGAAAAGCCACCAAGCGGGCGGGGGAACTGGCGGGACTGAAGGTGGAGAGGATGATTTCCGAGCCCACCGCCGCGGCAGTGGCCTACGGCCTGTATGATAAGACTAAGGACACCCGTTTCCTGGTGTTCGACCTGGGAGGCGGAACCTTTGACGTGTCCATCCTGGAGCTGTATCATAATATCCTGGAGGTCAGGGCCGTGGCCGGGGACAATTACCTGGGCGGCGAGGACTTCACGGAGGTGATGGCAAAGCTTTTTTTACAGAAGCGTAAGTTACAGCTGCAGAACCTGAATGAAAAGGAACAGGTCAGACTGTACCGTCAGGCGGAAAAGGCGAAACAGGATATCAATGAACAGAGCCAGGTGACCATGAGCTTCCTGTATCAGGAGGAGATCCTGGAGGAGGTCATTACCGCGAAGGAGTACGAGGAGGCCTGTGAGGAACTTCTCATGAAGATCCGGGAGCCGGTGAAGAAGAGCCTGTCAGATGCGGGGCTGAAGCTGTCGGATATCGATGAGGTACTGCTGATCGGCGGCGCTACCCGCCTGTCCATTGTCAGGGATTTCCTGATCCGTCTGTTCCGGAAGTTCCCGGATGCGAAGCTGAATCCCGATGAGACGGTGGCTCTGGGAGTTGCCGTGCAGGCTGCCATGAAGGAGCGCAGGGAGGAAGTCCGGGAGGTGATCCTGACGGATGTCTGTTCCTTTACCCTGGGCACGGAAGTGGTGGTGGAGTACGATGAGGACAGGTATGAAAGTGGAAGGTTCTGTCCCATCATTGAAAGGAACACCGTCATTCCCGCAAGCCATACGGAGCGTCTTTATACCGTGCGGGACAATCAGGAAAAGGTTCGCGTCAGGGTTCTCCAGGGGGAGAGCCGTTTTGCCAGGAACAACCTGTTTTTGGGGGAATTGACGGTGGAGATACCGAAAGCGCCCAAGGGGCAGGAATCCATAGACGTTACGTATACGTATGACATCAACTCCCTGCTGGAGGTGGAGGTCACGGTTACTTCCACGGGTGAAAAGCAGAAAATGATCATCAAAGGCCAGGAGAACCAGATGACCGATGAGGAGATCAAAAAGCGTATGGAGGAACTGGCCTACTTAAAGATCCAGCCCAGGGATTATGAGGAGAACCGGCTGGTATTGCTGCGCGCCGAGAGAATGTACGAGGAGTCCCTGGGAGACCGCAGGAAGAAGCTGGATCATTATATCACGGCCTTCGAAGCGGCACTGGAGAAGGGCGGCCATGACGAGATCATGGACGCCAGGGAAGCGCTGAACGAGATTTTGGAGGATGAGGAGTAGCGGAGAGCAAGGGACTGCCGGTAACTTATTTTGAGACAGTTCCCAAGCTGGGATAGGAGAAGGGACATTGCTGTTTAATTCTTATATTTTTATATTGTTTTTCCTGCCGGTAACGCTATTCCTGTACTTCGGCCTGAACAGGCTGGGAAGGGAGCGGGAGGCGAAATGGGCGCTTGTAGGCATGTCGCTGTGGTTTTATGGGTATTTCCATGTCACTTACCTGCTGCTGATCACAGGAAGCATCCTTTTTAATTACTTTTGCTCCAAGGGGATATGCAGGCAGAAGGAAAAGGCAGGGAAAAAGCTTCTCCTGGCAGCAGGGATTATAGTCAATGCAGGCATTATATTTTATTTTAAGTATTTTAATTTCTTCCTTGAGAACGTAAATGCGCTGTTCCATTTGGACATCGCCATGGGCAGGATATTGATGCCCCTGGGGATCAGCTTTTTTACATTCCAACAGATCTCCTATCTGGTGGATTCCTACAGGGGGGAGACGGAAGGCTATGCTTTTGTGGATTATGCATTATTTGTGACATTTTTCCCACAGCTGGTAGCCGGTCCCATTGTGCTTCACGGTGAGATGATACCGCAGTTTCTTGATCAGGAAAGGAAGAGGCTGGATCAGGAACGGCTTGCCAGGGGAATCCATATGTTTGCCATCGGCCTTTTTAAAAAGGTGATGATTGCTGATGTGTTGGGAAGCGGGGTGGACTGGGGATATTCCGATCCTGGACTGCTGACGGCCGTTGACGTGGTGATCGTATCGCTCCTATACACCTTACAGCTTTATTTCGATTTCAGCGGTTACTGTGATATGGCATGCGGGATTGCCAATATGTTTCATTTTGACTTGCCGCTGAACTTCAATTCACCATATAAAGCCGCATCCATCTCAGAATTCTGGCAGAGATGGCATATGACCCTCAACAGGTTTTTGCGCACTTACATCTATTTTCCGCTGGGAGGCAGCCGGAAAGGAAAAATACGTACTGCGGTGAATATCATGGTTGTATTTCTGGTCAGCGGGATCTGGCACGGGGCGGCGTGGACCTTTATCCTGTGGGGAGTCCTGCACGGTATTGCCAATGTGCTGTACAGACTGTTCCAGACTGCATGGGAGAAATTTCCCAGGCTGCTGCGCTGGCTGGTGACATTTATCTTTCTGGATCTGACGTGGATTGTATTCCGTTCCGAATCCCTGCAGGAGGCGGGCATACTACTGGGAAAACTGTGCAGACCCTGGGAGTGGCGGATGAGTGAAGGCCTGTGGGACCAGTTCAGCCTTTTGGAATTTACTTATGTGGAAGAGCATGTCGCGCCCCTTGGGGCAATGGCTGGCAGATTCCCGGCGGTTCATCTGGCCATCGTGCTGGCAGTAGCCTTGTTTGTGGCGCTGGTTCCGCATAACTGCCATGAGAAGAAATTTGTCCCAGGTGTAGGAAATGCGGTGGGAAGCGTCATACTGCTGGTATGGTCCATTGTTTCACTTTCCGGGCTGACCACTTTCCTGTATTTCAATTTTTGACAAGGAGTACCTGTATGAAGGCAAAGACATGGAATCTGTTGGCAATCGGATGCACCATGGCGGTTTTATCGGTGTGGGGAGGCGTCACCATGTTCATAGACCCTTTTCTGCACTACCACAAGGGACTGGATTTTTTAGAGTATCCTTTGCGGGATGAGCGCTACCAGAATGACGGGATTGCGCGGCACTATGATTATGACAGTATCATTACCGGAACCAGTATGTGCCAGAATTTCAAATGCAGCGAATTTGACGAGCTATGGGGGGCGCAGGCGATAAAAATAGCAAATTCGGGTGCCACTTATCATGAATCCGGTGAGAATATAAGGAGGGCGTTCTCCTATCACCCCAATGTGGTAAATGTTTTGTGCAGTATGGACGGAAGCCGTCTGAATGAGTCAGCGTCCCAGGATGAATATGAGGGATATCCGGTATATCTGTATGACAATAATCCTTTTAATGATGTGAATTATCTGTTGAACAAGGAGGTTATGCCCAAGACCATAGCCGTGCTGAATTATACGAGGTCGGGGCAGGAAACGCCGGATATGGATGATTACCAGAACTGGAGCCGGTACAAGACTTTCGGCAGGGAGGCGGTGCTGGCTTCCTTCACCCCGACGCAGGAGCGGGAGGAGGAGATTGTGCTGACAGAGGAGGATGTCCGGCAGATCCGTGAAAATGTGGGCGATAATTTCCTGGAGCTGGCAAAGGAGCATCCTGGCACTACCTTTTATTTCTTTTTTCCGCCGTACAGCATCTGCTATTGGGAGGCGCTGGTAAGGACGAAGCAGCTGGACAGCCAGCTGGAGGCCCAGAAGACGGGGGCGGAGGTATTGCTGTCGGCGGAGAATGTAAGGGTATATGATTTCAGCTACCGGGTCGACATAATAGGGGATCTGGATAATTATACGGACAGCCTGCATTACGGGGAGTGGATCAATTCTGAGATACTTCGCATGATGAGCGCCGGGGAAGGGCTGCTTACCGGAGAAAATGTAGAAGAATATTATGATTTTATCAGGGAATTGTATGCAGAATATGATTATTCTTCGTACAAAGACGAGCAGCCGTATTTGACAAGATAGCCAACCAATCATATAATGGTTTTAGTTTTAGGAATGGAGGAAAAAAATGAGACAATTTACAGCGGACGAGCTTAGGAAAACATGGAAGCAATTTTTTATTGACCGTGGGCATGTGGATGTGGGGGCGGTTTCCCTCGTTTCTGACGGATCCACGGGGGTACTGTTTAATGTGGCCGGGATGCAGCCCCTGATGCCGTATCTGTTGGGGAAGAAGCATCCGCTGGGAACCAGGCTTTGCAATGTCCAGGGCTGTGTCCGTACAAATGACATTGATTCCGTGGGGGATAAGAGCCATGGAACCTTTTTTGAAATGCTGGGAAGCTGGAGCCTGGGGGATTATTTTAAGAAGGAGCGCTGCCAGTGGAGTTATGAGCTTTTGACAGAGGTGTTCGGTTTTGACGCGGATCATCTTGCCGCCACTGTATTTGCGGGGGACGAGAATGCACCCAGGGATGAAGAGAGCGCGCAGTATCGCATTGCCTCCGGATTTAAGAAGGAGAATATTCATTATCTTCCGGCGGAGGATAACTGGTGGGGGCTGGAGTACGGACCCTGCGGCCCTGACAGCGAGATGTTTTATATGGAGGACAGGCCTGACTGCGGCCCTGACTGCGGACCCGGATGCCATTGCGGAAAATACACAGAGCTTGGGAATGATGTGTTCATGCAGTATGAGAAGCATCAGGATGGCACGCTGACACCGTTAAAGCAGAAGAATGTGGACACCGGCTGGGGGCTGGAGCGGATCCTGGCGTTCTTAAACGGGACAAGGGATGTCTACAGGACGGATCTGTATGCCCCGGTCATCGCTTATATTGAAAAGGTTTCCGGCACAGGGTACGAGCAGGATGAGAGCCTGACCAGATCCATGAGGATTCTGGCAGACCATATCCGCACCAGTGTCATGCTCATCGGTGACGAGGCGAAGCTTCTTCCTGCCAACGCAGGCGCGGGCTATGTGCTGCGCCGTCTGATCCGCCGCGCGGTGAGACATGCAAGAATTTTAGGTTTAAAGACGGAAAATGTTCTGGGGATTGCAGAAATGTTCATCCGTGACATCTATGGGGAGAGCTATCCCCTTCTGGTGAAAAACAAGGAGTTTATTCTCACGGAACTGAAAAGGGAGATTGACCGTTTTGAGAGCACCCTGGAGAACGGCATGAAGGAATTCCGTAAGATCCTGGAAGCAAAGAGGGAAGAGAAAGCACAGGCCATTGACGGAAATTCTGCATTTTACCTCTACGATACCTTTGGCTTCCCGCTGGAACTGACGGTGGAACTGGCGCAGGAGGAAGGGTTTGCCGTGGATGAAAGCGGATTTGCCTCTGCTATGGAGGACCAGAAGCAGAAGGCCAGGGACAATCAGAATTTTTCGGCGAAGCTGAACGGGGATGCAGGTCTTTTTGACGGATTGGACAGTGGTGTCACCAGCGAATTTGTGGGATACGAGCATCTGCAGGCAGAAGATACCATTGTCGCGCTGGCTTCCGAGGCGGAAATGAAATCCTCGCTGGAGAAGGATGAGGCGGGGACTGTCATTGTGAGGGAAACCCCCTTCTATGCCACCATGGGCGGCCAGACCGGAGACAGCGGTGTGATCCGCACGGATACGGGACTGTTTGAGGTAAGGGATACCGTGAAGCTTCCCGGAGGAAGGATCGGCCATGTGGGAAAGGTAGTAAACGGCAGGATAAGCGTGGGGGAGCGTGCTTCCCTGGAGGTGGAGACAGTAAAACGTCTGGACACCTGTAAGAACCACAGCGCTACCCATCTGCTGCAGAAAGCACTGCAGGAGGTGCTGGGCAGCCATGTGGAGCAGTCCGGTTCCTATGTGGACGGGGAGAGGCTGCGCTTTGATTTCAGCCATTCTTCCGCCATGACCAGGGAGGAACTGGACCGGGTGGAGGCTCTGGTGAATGAAAAGATTGCCGAGAATCTTCCTGTGGTCACTGAGGTCATGAGCCTGGAAGAGGCGAAGAAAACCGGCGCAATGGCGCTCTTTGGCGAAAAGTACGGTGAGAAGGTGCGTGTGGTGAGAATGGGGGATTTCTCCGTGGAACTCTGCGGAGGCACCCATGTGGCCAATACGGGGATGATTTCTCTGTTCAAGATCCTGTCCGAGAGCGGTGTGGCGGCAGGGGTACGCCGGATCGAGGCGCTGACCGGAAAGGGAGTACTGGATTATTATAAGAACCTGGAAAGAACCCTGGAGGAAGCGGGCAGGGCGTTGAAGGCCACTCCCGCGACCCTGGTGGAGAAGTGCAGCCATGTGATGGCGGAACTGAAGAGCCTGCATTCCGAGTTGGAATCCCTGAAGTCGAAAGCGGCGAAGGACGCGCTGGGGGATGTCATGGATCAGGTGAAGGAAGTGAAAGGCATCAGGCTGCTGGCTGCCAGCGTGGACGGCGTGGACATGAACGGGCTTCGTGACCTGGGCGACCAGCTGAAGGCAAAGCTTGGGGATGGCGTCGTGGTGCTTTTGTCCAGCCAGGAGGGCAGGGTGAACCTGGTTGCCATGGCTACCGATGGCGCGATGGCAAAGGGTGCCCATGCAGGGAACCTGATCAAGGGGATTGCCGCCCTGGTAGGCGGAGGCGGCGGAGGACGTCCGGGCATGGCCCAGGCAGGCGGCAAGAACCCCGCAGGCATTCCGGATGCCATCGCGGAGGCGGCGAAGGTGCTGGAAGGGCAGATCGCATAAGAGAAAACAGGGAGGAGTACCATGGATACGTACAATCTGATGCTGTTGCAGAAACAGCACCTGAAACCGCTTAAAATATTGCTTCTCTGTACGGATTGCCTGTGGGGATTATTCCTCCTTTTCCTGTGGCCGGAACTGGGAGGGGAGCTGATTCCTATGTTTGGCGGGCTTTTGGTGGTACTGTTGTTTTTAAACCTGCTGGTATTGGAAGCGAGAAAGCCCTCTGCCTCCCTGAAAAAGCTTCCGCCCGATGTGCTTAGGGCTGTCAATGCGCAATGCCTGACAGGACTGCGGTTCGGCAATGGGATACTCTGTGACAATGACTGCCTTGTGCTCATAGGAAAGGCAGTGGTCACGGCGGTGATGCTGAAGGATGTTACGAGGATGGAGCTGCGCACTGCCGGAAAGGGAGTGATCTTCCTGGAAGGCAGGCAGGCTTCGGACATCGGAAGCCTTGAACCCTTTACCCCGCTGGCGCTGCAGGGTCTTGCAATGGAGAACAAAAGCAACAAGGGCGTGATCAACGGCGCGGAGAACAGGGTCAAGGGCACGGGCACTTTCCGGCAGGCGGACAGGGATACTTTCTGGAGAGCGTTATGCAGCGCATGGAAGAAATATACGGATACGGAACCGATCGTGTCCTGATGGTTGAAAAATATAGTAACAATTCAGCCCCGATCATGCCAGGCGGTTTGCTTTTTGGGCAAGGGGGACGGCGCAGGGGAGGACTGTTATAAAAATATACGCGTTAATTAAAAAAAACTGTTGACGTTATGGGAATTTATGCTATAATATTTAATGTGTATGCGACAGGGAATGTCGAAGTACATAATATTAACCCAATCAGTCATGTTGCTTGAGGGACTGAAGGGAGGTCGGGTAGAGATGTCAAACGTAATCGTAAAAGAGAACGAAACTTTGGACAGTGCGCTTCGCCGTTTCAAGAGAAGCTGTGCAAAGGCTGGTATTCAGCAGGAGATTCGTAAGAGAGAGCATTACGAGAAGCCTAGCGTAAGGCGCAAGAAGAAGTCTGAAGCTGCCAGGAAGCGTAAATATAACTAGTTTAAGCACAAGTCCCCGGTCTGTATAGAGCGGGGATTCCTGTTTGTACGTAACTGTTTTTGTGAGGATGAGGTTATGTGGACAAAAGAAATATTCGGAACGGATGTTTATCATCTGATCGCTGCTTTTGTAGTATACAGTATGATCGGCTGGCTTCTGGAATCCATCTACATGTCATTTTGCAATAGAAAGCTGACGAACCGGGGTTTTGCAAAAGGTCCTTTCTGCCCGATCTACGGCTTTGGCGCTGTAACCTGTTACCTGATCATGGGTCCCATGAAAGGGCATTACATAAAGATATATCTCTTAGGAGCGCTGCTTGCCACTATTTTTGAATTCCTGGTGGGAAAAGCCATGATCCGTTTCTTGGGGGAACTCTGGTGGGACTATAACGACAAGCCTTTTAACTACCAGGGGATCATTTGCCTGGAGAGTACGATAGCGTGGGGCTTTTATGCCTTGGGAGTGGTGCATTTCGTGCATGGCTGGGTGTACCGGATCATTGACAGCTTTGACTATAATCTGGGGCTGAAGATTGTCTGGGTGATCCTGGTGCTGGTGCTGGTGGATTATGTCATACAGTTTCTGAAGGTGTTCCATGTCAATGTGAGAGAAAAATTTGAACAGATTCGAAGACTAGTACATCATTGCATTAATTCCTGAGTAATCAGCACTCGCTGTTCACGCCATCGCTGCGTTGGTCTACGCTCCGCTTCGGTCCGTGCTGGACGTGTGCCACTGGCACACAGCACCGTCAGTCAACGATGCCACCGCATCGCCTCCTTCCTCCGCCTTGCGCTGACGCAAACATCAAGCACTGATTTACTTCAGGATTAACGCAACGATGTGCTAGTATTGAAATAGCGAGGGAAATATGCCAGTCATAAATTCTGCCGCGCTTCCATATCTTTTAAAAAAGGTTTTTCTGAAGAAAAGAATGTGGGGTGTGGCATTTTTATGTCAAGGATAAAAAGAAAGATCGCCCTGGCAATGGCGGCGGTAATCTGTATTTGTATGCTTCCGGCGGCAACGGTAAGGGCGGAGGTGGCTGTTTCCTCTCCCTCCGTCATCCTCATGGAAAGCTCCACCGGGCAGGTGATTTTTGAACTGAATTCCACGGAGAGAAGGAGTCCGGCCAGCATCACGAAGATCATGACACTGCTGCTTACTTTCGAGGCGTTGGACGCCGGAAAGGTGAATCTGACGGATCAGGTGATGGTCAGCGAGCATGCAAGTTCCATGGGCGGTTCCCAGGTATACCTGGCGGCAGGGGAGGTACAGACGCTGGAAACCATGATCAAATGTATTGTGGTAGCCTCGGGAAATGACGCCAGTGTGGCGGTGGCGGAGCATATTGCGGGCAGTGAGCAGGCATTTGTGGATATGATGAACGAGAAAGCCATGGAACTGGGAATGGTGGATACCCACTTTGAGGACTGCTGCGGGCTTTCCGATTCTGACGAACATTATTCCTGTGCCAGGGATGTGGCGGTCATGTCAAGGGAGCTGACGGTAAATCATCCGGATATCTTTCACTATACTACCATCTGGATGGAAGACATTACCCATGTGACCAGACAGGGCACTTCCACCTTCACCCTGAGCAGCACCAATAAGCTGTTGAAGCAGTATCAGTGGACCACGGGGTTGAAAACAGGATCCACCAGTAAGGCGAAATTCTGTGTATCCGCTACGGCTACCAAGGACGGCATTGATTTAATAGCGGTTGTTATGGGAGCGCCGGATAAGAATATCAGGTCCCAGGACGCCCAGGCGCTTCTGACTTATGGCTTTGCCGTCTGCAATCTGTACATAGATGAGAATCAGGATGCATTGCCGCCTGTGGCCATAGAAGGCGGCGTGAAGGAGGAGGCGGCCGTAAGGTATCAGGGAGAATTCCGTTATCTGGATGTCAAGGGCAGCGACCTGAACGGCGTGGAAAAGGTGACAGACTTCCCGGAGTCGATCCAGGCTCCTGTGGAGGAAGGTGCGGAGGCAGGTAAGGTGAGATACCTTCTGAACGGGACGGAGATAGGCAGTGTGCCGGTGCTTTTTGCAGAGAGTGTGGGGAAGGCCGGATTTGGGGATTACCTGAAACAGGTGGTGGGCTTTTTCCTTCTTTGATCCTACCTTCTCTGGAAAGAAAACATAGGCAATTGCGAAAGTCTGTCCGCCAAATGAGGGCTTCGCAGTTACCTCAAAGAAAACAACAGGAAAGAATACGATGCAACAGGAGTAACAATGATAGATGTGATAGTATCTATAATATGCATGATTGCAATAATATGTATCTGGATCATGCTGTATGACAGCAACCGTTTTGTAATCAGGACGCATGTGACAGCAGATGAGAGAATCCGCAAGCCTCTGCGCGCAGTTGTGCTTGCGGATTTACATAACAAATGTTATGGAAAGGACAACGTGCGGCTTTTGGAGGCGGTCAGGGAATGTAGCCCGGACTGTATTTTCATAGCGGGTGATATGCTTACCGCCAAGCCGGGGAAAAGCTTCGAGACGGCGCTGCATGTATTGGAGGAACTGGCGAAGGATTACCCCATATATTATGGAAACGGCAATCACGAGCACCGTCTGAAGCTGTACCCTGACAGCTACGGGGATATGGCGCAGCGGTATGAAGCAGCCTTGCGGAAAGCGGGAATAGGGCGTTTGGTAAATTCCCATATCTCCCTGCAGTCCCATGGAATCACTGTCTACGGTTCGGAAATAGACAAGTTCTATTACAAGAGGTTTAAGGTACAGCACATGGAGCCGGATTACCTGGAACAGCTTCTGGGGGCGCCGGATCCCGGTGTTTACAATGTACTGATCGCCCATGATCCCGATTATTTCCCACAATATGTGGAATGGGGGGCTGACCTGACCGTTTCGGGGCATGTGCACGGGGGGATCGTCAGGGTTCCTTTCTGGGGAAAGGGGATCGCGTCCCCCAATATAAGGCTGTTTCCCCGATATGACGGCGGACTGTTCCATGAGAAAGGGAAGACAATGCTGCTGAGCAGGGGACTGGGAATACATACGATCCCTTTCCGGCTGTTTAATCCGGGAGAACTCTGGGTCGTGGACTTCCAGCCGAAGGAGGACGTCCCGCCCACGGAATAATTCCCGCAATCAGCGATTACATGGCTGAACTGTTTCTGGATATATGGTGAATGTATGTTCTTTCTTGCAATATGGCAGAAAAATCTGTACAATAGACAACGTGTGAAAAAGTCCCGTGGGAGCGGACGGCAACAGGAAAGGTACATATATTGAGATGGCAATCCCCGTAAAACTTGAAGTGTTTGAGGGCCCGTTGGACCTTCTGCTTCATCTGATAGACAAGAATAAAGTTGACATTTATGATATTCCTATCGTTGAGATCACGGAGCAGTATCTGGACTACATCAGGCAGATGGAACAGAGTGATATGAATGTGATGAGCGAATTTCTGGTCATGGCGGCAACCTTGATTGATATTAAATGCCGTATGCTCCTCCCCAAGGAAGTAAATGAAGAGGGGGAAGAGGAGGATCCCAGGGCGGAGCTGGTCCAGAAACTGCTGGAATACAAGATGTACAAGTTTATGTCCTATGAGCTTCGCGACCGTCAGGTGGACGCAGCCAGGAACCTGTATCGGGAACAGAACCTTCCGGCGGAGGTGGCGGCCTACAGGCAGCCCATCGATTATGGGGAGCTGATGGGTGACATGACCCTGAACAGGCTGCACGAGATCTTTAAGTCCGTGGTGCGCAGGCAGGAGGACAAGATAGACCCCATCCGCAGCCAGTACGGCAATATTGAGAAGGATGAGATCGACATGGACGTGAAGATGCTTTATGTGGAAGCCTACGCCAGGGAGCACAGGAATTTCAGCTTTCGGAAACTGCTGGAAAAGCAGTCCAGCAGAATGGAGATCATAGTCACTTTCCTGATCATACTGGAACTGATGAAGACCGGAAAGATCACCATCAGCCAGGAGCATATTTTTGACGATATCATCATTACCGCCGCCTGAAATCAAAGACCCCGCAGCAAGCTGGCGGGGGTTTGGCTTATTGTTCGCGGGAATAAAAGCAGGTAAAAGGAAAGAGGTACGGACTTAGGATGGACAAGACCAAAGCGCAGGCAGTCATAGAAGCGGTGCTGTTTACCATGGGTGAATCTGTGGAAATCAGCAGGCTTGCCGATGTGATAGAGGAAGATGTAAAGACCACGAAGAGTATCCTGGAGGAGATGGGGAAGGATTACGAAAAGAAGGGCAGGGGGATTTCCCTGACTTATTTCGACAATGCAGTACAGCTCTGCACCAAGGCGGAAATGTATGAGTATCTGATCAAGATCGCCAAGGCACCCCGGAAGATGACACTGACGGACACGGTACTGGAGACGCTTTCCATCATTGCGTATAAGCAGCCTATCACCAGGGCGGAAATCGAGCGCGTCAGGGGCGTCAGCTGTGACCACGCCATCAACAAGCTTCTGGAGTATGACCTGATCACGGAACTGGGGCGGCTGGACGCACCGGGAAGACCCTTGCTGTTCGGGACCACGGAACAGTTCCTTCGCTGCTTCGGCGTGGGCAGCCTGGAGGAACTGCCGGAACTGAATCCCGTCCAGGTGGAGGAATTTAAGCAGCAGGCGGAAGCGGAGGTTCAGCTTCAGTTAGACGTATAGGACAAGGAAACAGCCTCATATATTATAAAAAATCCCAGAGAAGAGAATGCGGATGAAAAAGAATATAGGGGGCTTTTTTTGCGCCCTGTTTCTGGCGCTGTCCAGCGTGGTGACTGCGTATGGCGCGGAACAGGACGGGAAAGATCCTGCAGGGAATATTTCCCTGTATGCTGCGGCTGCGGTTCTGATGGACGCGGATTCCGGCAGGGTGCTGTACGGGAAGAGCGCGGATACGCCCATGGCGATGGCGAGCACCACCAAGATCATGACATGCATCCAGATACTGGAACATGCGGATCCGGATGAGACGCTGACGGTTTCTGCCTATGCGGCAAGCATGCCAAAGGTAAAGCTGTACATAAAACAGGGGGAAGAGTACCGGGTGGGGGATCTGCTCTATTCCCTGATGCTGGAATCCCACAATGACACGGCGGTGGCGCTGGCGGAGCATGTGGGAAGAAAGTATCTCCCGGAGGAATTGAGGGAGAAGCCGGTTTCCGAGTTTACGGTGGAAGAGAGCAAGATGGCAGTGGCGGCTTTTGCGGCGCTGATGAATGCGAAGGCAGCGGAACTGGGCTGTGAAAACACCTGGTTTATCACGCCAAACGGCCTGGATGCCACGGAAACAATTACCCTGCAGGACGGGAGCACCGTGCAGAAGGAGCACTGCACCACGGCGGCAGAGCTTGCCAGGATCATGGCATACTGTATTGGGGAATCTCCCCAGAAGGAAGCGTTCCTGCGGATCACCCGGACAGAAAATTACACTTTTTCCGCTAACGGGCGGGGGTTTTCCTGTTTTAACCATAACGCGTTCCTGTCCATGATGGATGGGGCCTTGAGCGGCAAGACGGGTTTTACCAACAAGGCGGGCTACTGTTATGTGGGAGCGCTGGAGCGGGACGGGAGAACTTTTGTGGTGTCGCTGCTGGCCTGCGGCTGGCCCAACAATAAGACCTACAAGTGGAGTGATACCAGGGAACTGATGGAATACGGGCTGGAGCACTATTCCTATAGAAGTTTCCTGGACGAAGGAACGAGGTTTGACGAGAAACTGCTGCAGCCCATCCCTGTCATTGGCGGGCGGACGGATATCCTGGGGACTACCGCCTATACGGGTATCGAAGTGGCGGGCAGGAGGGACAATGAACAGGACGGCGCAGCCCCCCGGAATGGTACGGGAACCACGGGAATGGGAGGCACTGACATTCCGGCTGACAGGGCGGACGGGGAAAGACCGGGCCTTTTACTCCGGGAGGATGAACAGATCCGGGTGGAATATGACTGGAGCCGGAGTCTGGAAGCACCGGTGGAACAGGGCACGACAGTGGGTAACATCCGTTATATTGTGGACGACAGGGTCTATCTGACAGAGTCCATCGTGACCACACAGAATGTGGAGCGGATAGAGTTTGACTGGTGCCTGGAACAGATCCTCCGCAGGTTTCTCATCGGAAAATAAAATGTTGTCAAAAATACTGTTAAAAAAATGCAATTCGTTCTTTGCGAGTTGCTTTTTTTGTGGTATACTTTTCTGGACAATATCATCATGGGGATATTGCGTTTCAGCGCACCATGATGTTGAGTTGTTTGTATTTATATAATATAAATGGAGGACTGAAAGCATGAGTACTACTTCAAAAGCGAGTCAAAGAATTGCAGCTTTACTCGATGACAACAGTTTCGTTGAAATCGGCGGACTTGTGACGGCAAGGGCTACCGACTTCAATATGAAACCAGACGAAACTCCTTCTGATGGCTGTATTACCGGCTATGGAGTGATCAATGGTAATCTTGTGTATGTTTACAGTCAGGATGCCTCCGTCATGAACGGAAGCGTCGGTGAAATGCATGCGAAGAAGATTACGAATCTTTATGATCTGGCAATGAAGACGGGCGCGCCTGTGATCGGCCTGATCGATTCTGCCGGCCTGAGATTGCAGGAGGCTTCCGACGCGTTAAACGCGTTTGGGGCGATTTACATGAAGCAGACACTGGCTTCCGGAGTGATCCCCCAGATCACGGCGATCCTTGGGAACTGTGGAGGCGGACTTGCCCTGTTCCCCACGCTGACAGATTTTACTTTCATGGAGGAGAAGGGCGCGAAGCTGTTTGTCAATGCGCCTAACGCATTGGACGGCAATGTTGTCACCAAGTGTGATTCCTCCTCCGCGGCATTCCAGTCCCAGGAGAGCGGCATTGTTGACGTCACAGGCGACGAGGCAACCATTTTCACCAGGATCAGGGAACTGATCGACTTCCTGCCTTCCAATAACGCCGAGGGCAGCGATATGGTGGAGTGCACCGATGACCTGAACCGCGTCAACCCCGAGATTGCAGGCTGCGTGGGAGACACTTCCATCGCACTGTCCATTCTTGCGGACAATAATGATTTCTATGAGGTGAAGGCAGGATATGCCAGGAATATGGTGACGGGCTTCCTGAAGCTGGACGGCGTTACGGTGGGCGTTGCGGCAAACCGCAGCGAGATCTGTGACGAGGAGGGAAAGGTTGCGGAGAAGCTGGATGCTGTCCTTTCCGCGGACGGCTGTGAGAAGGCGGCTGACTTCGTTTCCTTCTGTGACGCTTTCGACATTCCTCTGCTGACACTGACAAATGTAAAAGGCTACGAGGCGACCCTGTGCTCCGAGAAGCGTATTGCGAAGGCTGCTGCAAAGCTTACCTACGCGTTTGCCAACGCTACCGTTCCCAAAGTGAACGTAGTCATCGGCAAGGCCATGGGAACTGCGGCCATCGTCATGAATTCCAAGGCGGTGGGCGCCGATATCACCATGGCATGGCCCGATGCGGAGATCGGGACCATGGACGGAAAGCTGGCGGCGAAGATCATGTATGACGGCCAGGGCGCTGATGTGATCAATGAGAAGGCGGCTGAGTATGACGCTCAGAAGCTCAGCGCCGGCAGCGCTGCCCGGAGAGGATATGTGGATCAGATCGTTGAGCCCGCAGACACAAGGAAATATGTGATCGGCGCTTTCGAGATGCTCTTTACCAAGAGCGAGGACCGTCCCGCCAAAAAGCACGGAACAGTATAGAAAGGGTGATTATAAAATGAAGAAATTTTTGGCTTTGATAGGTATGATTGCCTGTATCTTCGGACTGACCGCCTGCGGAGGAGAAGAAAACCTGTCGGCGTATGAACAGGAGAAGCTGGAGTATGCGAAGCAGGTGGCGACCATGAGGGTTATCCCCATGTTTGTCTCCTATATGGACGATGAGATGGCAACATCCCTTGATATGTATACCCTGGACGAGATCACCTATATCATGGGGAATGAGCAGCAGATGAATATCACCGGCTATGTGGTGAAAGGCGCCATTGAATCTTTTCATTCTGCCAAGGATGAGACGGGTAATATTGTTGATTTCGGCGAGATGACCGCCGAGATAAAGGATGACACCATCGTTGTGGAAGCAGAGATGGTGGGGGAGAAGAAGAATGCCACGGTAGAGATCATCTTCTCCAACGATATGTTCATGGATGTGGAATCCGTTTCCATGAATCCGGAGTCTACCATGGGCGAACTGATGATGAAGGCGGCTCTCAACACGGTGATCGGCATGGGGACTGTATTTATAGTACTGATCCTGATCAGCCTGATCATTTCCAGCTTTGGTGTGCTTCACAAATTCCAGGAGCGGAAGGAGAAGGCGGATGCAAAGTCGGTGGCGGAAAGCCCGGCAGCACAGAGCGCGGTGCAGGAAGAGATCGCGGACGAGACGGACGACCTGGAACTGGTGGCAGTCATTGCGGCAGCGGTGGCGGCGTGTCAGGGAGCCGCTTCCACAGACGGCTTTGTGGTGCGTTCTATCCGTAAAAGAGCATAAGGAGCTGTTTGTTGACAGCAAGCGATTGAGGAACAGTTTCTGTTGAAAAGTAAAAATTATAATGGAGGATTTTAGGAATGAAGAATTATACGATTACCGTGAACGGAAATGTATATGATGTAACTGTAGAAGAGGGTGCATCCACAGGCGCACCCGCAGCGGCAAAGGCTCCCGCGGCGCCCAAGGCAGCGCCTAAGGCGGCTCCCGCGGCAGCGCCCAAGGCGGCCGGCGGCGCAGGCAGCGTGAAGATCGAGGCAGGCGCGGCAGGAAAGGTATTCAAGATTGAGAAGAAGGTCGGCGATGCTGTGAAGAGAGGCGACGCGGTTGTCATCGTGGAGGCAATGAAGATGGAGATCCCCGTTGTGGCGCCTCAGGACGGTACTGTGGCGAGCATTGACGTAGCTGTTGGCGATGCGGTGGAGGCAGGCGCGGTTCTGGCAACATTGAACTGAGCTTGAGAGAATCTGAACTGTATTGCAGATAAACAACAGGAGGTCAACAAATGGAATATATAGGTTCTACGCTGAACAACCTGCTTCATCAGACGGCGTTTTTCAACCTGACATGGGGAAATTACGTCATGATAGCGGTTGCGTGCTTTTTCCTTTATCTGGCTATCCGGCATGAGTTTGAGCCTTTGCTCCTGACTCCCATAGCCTTTGGTATGTTGTTGGTCAATATCTATCCCGACATCATGCTCCATGCAGAGGATGCCGCCAACGGAGTGGGCGGTCTGCTGTATTATTTTTACAAACTGGATGAACTGGCGATCCTGCCCTGTCTGATCTTTATGGGTGTGGGAGCCATGACCGACTTCGGTCCCCTGATCGCCAACCCCAAGAGCTTTCTGCTGGGTGCGGCGGCGCAGTTCGGTATTTTTGCCGCGTACTTCGGGGCCATCTTCTTAGGGTTTAACGACAAGGCTGCTGCGGCCATCTCCATTATCGGCGGCGCGGACGGTCCTACCTCCATCTTCCTGGCCGGTAAGCTGGGACAGACGGGAATCATGGGGCCTATCGCGGTGGCGGCGTATTCCTATATGTCGCTGGTGCCCATTATCCAGCCCCCCGTCATGAAACTGCTTACCACGGAGAAGGAGCGTAAGATCAAAATGGGGCAGCTTCGTCCCGTCTCCAAGCTGGAGAGGATCCTGTTCCCCGTTATCATTACCATTGTGGTATGTCTGATCCTGCCTACCACGGCGCCCCTGGTGGGTATGCTGATGCTGGGTAACCTGTTCAGGGAATCCGGCGTGGTGAGACAGCTGACAGACACCGCCTCCAACGCAATGATGTATATCGTGGTCATCCTGCTGGGTACTTCCGTGGGTGCAACCACCAGTGCGGAGGCGTTCCTGAATCTGGATACGCTGAAGATCGTGGGTCTGGGTCTGGCAGCCTTCATATTCGGTACGGCGGCCGGGGTGCTGTTCGGCAAGCTGATGTGTAAGCTGACAGGAGGCAAGGTAAACCCCCTGATCGGTTCCGCAGGCGTGTCCGCCGTCCCCATGGCGGCCCGCGTATCCCAGAAGGTAGGTGCGGAGGAGGATCCCACCAACTTCCTGCTGATGCATGCAATGGGGCCTAACGTAGCAGGTGTTATCGGAACTGCCGTGGCAGCCGGAACATTCATGGCCATATTCGGGGTATTTTGATGAACAGTTCCGAGGCTGTGCACGGATGAAAGTAAATGCATGAATGCCGTGCCTGCATGAGCAGGCGTGTATTTGCTTTCAGACTTATAGAACGCGAAGGCGCGATGAAATAAGCCCGCAGGGTTTATGAATGCACAGCGCAATTTTCGTTAAAAAAAATAACATGGAGGAAATTCGTAATGTCAGATATTGCAAAGAAACCGATTAAAATTACGGAAACCATACTGCGTGACGCTCACCAGTCCCTGATCGCGACCAGAATGCCTACCGAGTTCATGCTTCCCATTGTAGATAAGATGAATAAGGTGGGATATCATTCCGTGGAGTGCTGGGGCGGCGCCACCTTTGACGCTTCCCTGCGTTTCCTGAAGGAAGATCCCTGGGACAGACTCCGTAAGCTGCGTGACGGCTTCAAGAATACGAAGCTGCAGATGCTGTTCCGCGGACAGAACATTCTCGGCTACAGGCCTTATGCGGACGACGTGGTGGACGCTTTCGTGCAGAAGTCTATCTCAAACGGTATTGATATCATCCGTATTTTTGACTGTCTGAACTATCTGCCCAATTTGCAGGAGGCGGTCAATGCCACCAACAGAATGAAACAGCAGGAGGGCAGAGGCCACGCGCAGGTTGCACTGTCCTACACCCTGGGCGACGCCTATACGCTGGAGTACTGGGCGGACACGGCGAAGAAAATCGAGGAGATGGGAGCGGATTCCATCTGCATCAAGGACATGGCGGGTCTGCTGGTTCCCTACAAGGCGAGCGAGCTGATCAAGGCCATGAAGGAGAATACCAAGCTTCCTATCCAGCTGCATACGCACTATACCTCCGGCGTGGCCGGCATGACCTATTTGAAGGCTGTGGAAGCGGGAGTGGATGTGATCGATACCGCCATGAGTCCCTTTGCAATGGGCACGTCACAGCCTGCTACTGAGGTGATGGTGGAGACCTTTAAGGGTACGCCTTACGATACCGGCTTTGACCAGAACCTGCTGGCGGAGATCGCGGATTACTTCCGTCCCTACAGGGATGAGTGCCTGAAGAACGGTCTGCTGAATCCCAGGGTGATGGGCGTTGATATCAAGACTCTGCTGTATCAGGTACCCGGCGGCATGCTTTCCAATATGGTGAGCCAGCTGAAGGAGCAGAATGCGGAAGACAAGTACTATGATGTGCTGAAGGAGATTCCTCAGGTTCGTAAGGATCTGGGCGAGCCTCCCCTGGTTACCCCTTCTTCCCAGATCGTCGGCACTCAGGCAGTGTTCAATGTATTGATGGGCGAAAGATATAAGATGGCTACCAAGGAGACCAAGGCGGTTCTCCGCGGTGAGTACGGCCAGACAGTCAAGCCCATGAGCCAGGAGATCATCGACAAGGTTATCCCCGGAGAGACCAGGCTGACAGGCCGCTTCGCGGACACGCTGCCCAGCGAGATGGATAAGCTGGAGAGCGAGATGAAGGAGTGGAAGCAGCAGGACGAGGATGTGCTTTCCTACGCGCTGTTCCCCCAGGTTGCAACAGACTTCTTCAAGTATCGTCAGGCACAGCAGGATAAGGTCGATATGACCCAGGCGGACACGAAGAACGGGGCGTATCCTGTGTAGGTTCGTGCAGGTTTTATCAGGCATTTCTGAAAATGATAAAAGCAGCATCGGGAAATTTCCTGATGCTGTTTTTAAATACACTGAAAAGGAGTGTGCCGCAATCACGCCGGCCTAAAACGAAATTTTGCCACCTGTACGGTTGCAATCCAATGCCCCGTCTGCATGCCATTTATGGCAGTGCAGACGGGGTGTTGGATTAGCAACCTACTTCCAAATGAACAAAACGCGGATGCGCAAGCAGACGCAGGAGCGCGTAAGCGCGGGTTTTGTGAATGTGGAAGTTAGGTTGGATGCTCCTTGGAGCGTCCAACCGTACAGGTGGAAATTTTGTAACAGTTCAGCCCCGATAGTGCCAGGCAAATTGGGGGTGGGGAGGAAGGGACGGCGCGGGGGAGACAGGGGTACTTTCTGCGACGGCTCGATAGGCGTTCCGATGAGCCTTATGCACGGCAAGGTTCTCAAAGAGGGGTGTTTACACACCCTCTTGGGCTCACCTCGCCGAAGTCTCCTCTCCACATCTCACTCACGCCGCAGAAAGTATCCCTGTCTCCCCCGCGCCTGTTTCCTGCAAGTTTTAATATACTTGAGAATTGAAAGTTTCTTTTATACAATTTTAAGAATATTCCAATTATATAGGCGAAAATATGTTGAATTTCTTTGCATCTTGATTCATACGATATTTGCCAGAAAGGATTGGCTTTTGTCCATGCAGGCA
>CAOKWI010000031.1 GCA_948473115.1 uncultured Lachnospiraceae bacterium
CCCAAAGTCCGCCTAGGACAGGACAGCACGTCGCCGCCTGACTTTCCGCAATTTATATGGATGCCATACCAAGTGACTGTACCTATATAAACGCAGAACAAGTGATAAATCTTCCCAGTACACCGATGCATTAATTCCTGAGTAATCAGCACTCGCTGTTCACGTCACTGCTGCGTTGTTGTCGGTCAACGATGCCACCGCATCGCCTCCCTTCGCCGCCTGGCACTGACGCAAACATCAAGCGCTTATTACTTCAGTATTAATGCAACGATGTGCTAGTACATCGTATAAATCAGGTGTTAAAGAAAATTACAGTATTTTTATAAAAATTCTGAATCATTACCGCGATCATGCAACACAAAGAGCGCCTGCTTGGTGTATCTTAAGAGTATCCAGTATTTATTTTAACTTGCAGAAAACAGGCGCAGGGGAGGCAGGGGTACTTTATGCGGCGTGAGTGAGATGTGGAGAGGAGACTTCGGCAATGCCCGTCCAATGGCGGGCATTGCCGTGCATAAGGCTCCTCGGAACGCCTATCGAGCCGTCGCAGAAAGTACCCCTGCCTCCACTGCGCCGTCCCTTCCTCCATAAACCAAAGCCGCCTGGCACTATCGGGACTGAGTTGTTGCCTAAATATCCCGCAAACTCCAGGAAAACTTGCACAGCAGAAAAGAATAGGGTACAATAAAGCCAGTGAACTGCCAGGACAGGCGATCCACCCAATATATGTATCTGGAAACGGAGAGAACATGAAACAGATAAACGAAGATATCAAACAGGGAAATTTCAGACAGGTCTACCTCCTGTACGGGGAAGAGCGCTATCTGCGCAGGCAGTACCGGGACAGGCTGCGTAAGGCGCTGTGCGGGGAGGACGATACGATGAACACCCACTACTATGAGGGGAAAAACCTCCCTGTGGGGGAAATCATAGACCTGGCCGAGACCCTGCCCTTCCTGGCGCAGCGGCGGGTCATATTCATCAGCAACAGCGGGCTCTTTAAATCCGGCGGCGAGAAAATGGCAGAATATCTCGTGTCTCCCAATGAAACCACTTTCTTCGTGTTCACGGAGAGCGAAGTCGACAAGCGCAGCAAATTATTTAAGGCTGTCCAGTCCAAAGGTTATGCCGCAGATTTCACCGTGCAGGACGAAAAAACCTTGAAACGATGGATCGCGGGCACCCTGGGCAGGGACGGGAAGAAGATCACCGAGAACACTGTGCAGCTGCTTCTCACCAAAGCAGGCTCCGATATGGAAAACATCCAGATGGAACTGGAAAAGCTGGTCTGCTATTGTATGGACAGGGAAGCGGTCACAGAGGAAGACGTGGAAGCCGTCTGTACCACCCGTATCAGCAGCCGTATTTTTGACATGGTAAATGCCATTGCCGACAGGAAACAGAAGCAGGCCCTGGATCTGTATTACGATCTGCTGGCGTTGAAGGAGCCTCCCATGCGGATTCTTTTCCTCATTGCCAGACAGTGTAATCTGCTGCTGCAGGCAAAGGAATTAAAATCCAAAGGGCATGACCAGCGCTCCATTGCGTCCAAAATAGGCGTGCCGCCCTTCGCAGCGGGGAAATACCTGGCCCAGGCTTCCCGCTTTCCATCCGAAAAGCTGCGCAGCGCCGTAGCCAAATGTGTGGAAGCGGAGGAAGCCGTAAAGACCGGCCGCATGAACGATGTGATGAGCGTGGAGATATTGATCCTGACGGTGCTGTAGCAGAATTGACATAACAGTTTAGCGTCCTGTCCGGGCTAAGGCGATAGCAGTCCAGTGTCCTGCATGAGTTAATACGATAACATCCCAGCGTCCTGCATGAGTTAATACAAATTGACTGCGGACAGTCAGCCTTTCACCGGAATGTCTCCACCCTGAGCGTTCCCTGTTCGGACGTCACGCTGACAGCACCTGTCTCACTGGTCGTTATGGTCGTGCACCCTGTATCCTCCAGCCGTTCCAGCAGTTCCTGGTGGGGATGCCCGTAACGGTTGTTCCTGCCGCAGGATATGACGGAAAGCGCAGGAGCTGCCTGTTCCAGCAGCTTTACGGATGTGGAGTTTCCGGAGCCGTGGTGGGCGACTTTCAATATAGATATTCCCTGTATCCCCCTGCGGGATAATTCTGTGAGCAGCGCATCCTCTCCCCCTCCCTCCACATCCCCTGTCATCAGGAAATCAAATTCCCTCTCACCCTTTGGGCCGGTAAATCTTCCGTAAAGACAGATGGAATAGGCATTGGGCTCCATTCCCTTCCATCCGCTCTCCGGATGCAGGCAGACAAATTCCGCCCCGCCGCAGAGAAAACCTTCTCCTGCTGACAGATAGCCTACGGGAATCCCGTCATCCCAGTCCTCCTCTTCCATAAATTGTCCCAGCCGTCCCAGCATATCCTCCTGCCCCTTTTCCGACAGTTCCGGAAGCACCAGCTGCCTGATCCGGATACCGCTCTCCCCCTTCATTGCCAGCAGCTCCAGCGCCCCGTTCACATGGTCGGCGTCGGGGTGTGACAGAATGACTGCATCCAGTTTCTGTATCCCGTAATACCGGAGACACGGAAGCAGTACATATTTCCCAACCTGGGTTCGGCTGCTGCTGCCGCCGTCAAAAAGGTAATGCTCCCCCGAGGCCGTGCTCACCAGGATTCCGTCGCCCTGCCCCACATCCAGGAATAGCAGCCGGTTCTTTGCAGGCGGCCGCCATGCGAAGATAACCGGATCCAGGAGCAATGCCATCAGGCAGGCTGCGATACCGGCCTGGTATTTCCACTTCCTGGGAGATGCCGCTATCCCGTCCTTTATCCGTTTCAGATGCCCTCTCCCGGGTCGCCCTTCTCTTTTTCTGTCCCTCAGCCTCCTGATTTCCCACACTGCCGCCGCAAGAACCAGGTAATAGGCAATCACCTGCCAAAGCCGGGGCTTTCCGGGATTCCACGTATGAAAGGGGAAACAGTCGAACAGCCCGCACAGCGTCCCATACCCCTGTAGGATCAGCCTGACCGCCCATCCGCAGAAGCCAAGCCCCGGTATCAACGCCAGAAAGCCTGCTGCCATCAGTACCTTCATGAAGGGCAGCACCAGGATATTCAGCAGAACGGAATAGCTGGGCGTCTGATAATAAAACCACAGCTGCACCGGAAGCGTGGCAAGGGTGATGGATACTCCTGACAGAACCGGCTCCATTATCCTTTGCCGCACACTCTTTTTCCCGCCGTCATATCCCATGGCAGGATACACCGCCCCGATCCCAAGCATGGAGGCAAAGGAGAGCAGGAAACCCGTATGCCGCAGATAATACGGGTTCTTTACCACAAGCACAGCCGCAGTCACTCCCATGGCCGTAGGCATATCATAGGTTCTCCCAAGCATCTTTGCAGTCATCCGAAGCAGGTACATGCCGATGGCACGGCATGCGGATACACTGAATTCTGTCATCATGCCATACAGGAAAAGAAGCGCACAGCCCGCAAGCGCCGCCGGACCCACGGGGATCCGGCACCTGCGCAGCAGCCGGTATACCGTCATGCCGATCATGGTGATATGGAGGGAGGAGATACTCAGGATATGCAGGATCCCGTTTCTCTGGTACAACTCTTTTAACCCGGGATCCAGATCCTCCTTGTCCCCCAGCATCAGCGCACACATGACAGCCGCCTCCTTTTCCGGAAGCACATTTTCCAGCCGTTCCTTCAGCAGGGCGCGCAGCCGGTACAGCCCCTCCCTGATCCGCCAGAAGGACTCCCCCTGTGCCAGCGGCACGGCGTTTTTGACCCTTCCTCCGATGCCCAGCGTCCGGTAATATTCCCTGGAGTCAAACTCTCCGGGATTCGTCGCCGGGGAAAAGGGCTGGAAGGTTCCTGTCACCGTCACAACGCTGCCCAGCGGGACATCCGTTCCCTGTTCCGGAACACATATGAAATTGTCTTTACATGGAATAGCCGGCTGTGAAATTCCAGCCGAAGAAATAATATGAACCGATTGAAAATAAAGCTTTTCCGAATCCTTCTGGTACACCTGCCCCGCAAAGGTCAGGGATTGCCCGGCAGTCAGCGTTTCCGCGCTGATCTGCCCTTTGGGCACTCTGTCAAATATGCCCAGATGTAGCAGGACCCCCATGACCAGGACGAGACACATGGCAGCCAGCAATAATGGTCGCCGCATACACATATCCTTTCGTATTTTATTTTTAAGAACTGTCAAGAATTAACTTTGCAGATGACGTAGGATAAATCTTTTTATGCAAGGCGGAAGAATGAGGCGTACTGGGATACGCCGATTGACCACAACGCGGCATAAGAAGATTTAGGCAAGTCAGATGTAAAGATTCATTCTTTGACAGTTCCTTAGTGATTGTGAAACCCTCATATGGCAAACAGGCCTTGGGCGGATTGAACAAAGGTGGCGCTCCAATGCAGTCCTTCGCAATTGCTAATTTTTCAGCGATGTCACCAGATCCAGATTTCTCTCAAAGGTAGAATTCTGAAAGATGGATGATGTGGTCGGCACTTCGCCGTTTACCATGATCTGCACTTTATTGATATTGCTCAGTTCCACCAGCGAATTTACGATGGAATAGACCGCAGCTTCCATGGATACATTTTCCGGCACGGTGAGAAAATTCTCATCCAGATTGACATAACAGATCCCATCCTTGGTCGTGACATTGATCACTTTTGTGCTAGGGTTGATCGTGGGATGCAGCCCCTCCACCTGCCCGCTGGGGCCTGCGATCAGCTCCTCCACGATAAAGCGCTCTATAGGGGTATTCGTGGAATAATGCTTCTCCCTGTATGCCGCGATCAGCTGGGTGCCGTCATTGTTCGCAAAATAAAGCTTCACCCGGGCAAGCTCGTAAGTATTGATCTCATTGCCGTCATTGTCAATGAACTGATCGGCGCCCATCCTGCCCACAAGATTTCCCAGGCTGTCCAGAAGCGGCTCTCCCTCCACCGTGATCTCCACATAGCTGATCTGGGGCAGCTGGGTCAGCGTCCGCACGATGGCCGCACGCACCAGGACCTCCGTGGTCACCGGCAGGCTCTTGTAAGCCTCATTCACATTGATCGTCATTTTTTCTTCTTCCAGGTTGATCCCCAGGATCTCAAACCCCATGGCAAGGGGCGCCTGATATTCCAGCTTTTCCGGCATGGTGGCAAGGCACCGCATCAGTTCCCGCAGGACAGCCTGATCGTTTTCCGTCTGTGTCCAGTAGGAATGCATCTCCACCTTTGTCGAAGATTTACTGATGTAATAGACCTGATATTCCGTTCCCTCCGGCTCTTCTTCCCTGCCGCACGCGGATATCACGAGCAAAAGCAGAATTCCCACTATCGCATATAATATTTTTCTCATCTTCTCACGCTAACCTCCGATATAAGTCAAAGGAATCCTGACCGTGAAGCAGGAGCCCTCCCCCTCCACGCTGGTAGCGGTAATGGAACCCCGATGCATCAGCACGGCGCTTTTGGTGATGGCAAGCCCCAGGCCCGTGCCGCCAATCTCTCTGGAATGGGACTTGTCCACCCTGTAAAACCTTTCATAAATATGAGGCAGCTCATCCTCCGGGATTCCCAGCCCTGAATCGCTGACGCGGAAGGTAAAGAACTGATGGTCGGCGTCCAGCTCCACCTTCACCCAGCCGTGCTCTTTATTGTACTTGATGGAATTTTCCACAAGGTTCGTCATCACAAGGGTCATCTTGACCTCGTCCACCTCCGCCACCACAGGGCGCATACTCTCAAAGACTACCTCCACATCCCGCTTTCGGGCAATGGGGCGCAGACGTTTCAGGATCAGCTCCGTCAGGTCATTGATATTCAGCGCTGCAATATTGAGCTCCTGAACCTTTTTGTCCATCTTCACCAACGCCAGAAGATCCGTGATGATCCTGTTTTCCCTGTCAATTTCGGATACAATGTCCTCCATGAACTCCCTGTAGAGCTCCGCAGGCGCGTTTTCCTGTGTCAGCAGGGAATCCGCCAGCACCTTGATGGACGCCATAGGCGTCTTCAGCTCATGGGATACATTCGCCACAAACTCCTGCCTGGAATCGTCCAGAACCTTCATCTGCTTCTGCAGCTGATTAAAGGCATCCACAATGTGGGCAGTCTCCGTGTAATCCGGTACGGAAATGGCCTCATCACTATAGCCTGCCTTCACCTCGTTAATGGCATCCGTGACACGGGAGAAGGGTCTGATCAGCACCACGGACAGGACAAGGGCCAGGGCCACGATCACAACGATCATCAGCTCCTCTATCACCATGGATTTCTGATTTAGGATCTCCATGGTCTCCACAATGGAACTGTTGGATATGCTGGTCAGCATGACCCCGACGATCTTACCGTTGCTCTTTCCCTCCATGTCCACGGCGGAGGTATCCACAATGGGGGTGGTCATCTCGATATAGCCGTGCTCCTGATCGTAATTGTACGTATTTTCACCCCGGAGACACCGGATCACCTCCTCGGAGATGATCGTCTTGCCCTCGCTGATCCCGTAGGTGTCCTTTACCACCTTCAGGCTGGAGTCTATGATCATGACGCGGCCTTCGTACAGGTTGGAGATCATCTCCAGCTCCGCATCGATGACCGCCCTGGAATTTCGGTATGCCAGTTCCTCCGATTGATAAGTGACCAGGTAATTGTTGTTGAGAAGGTGGTTGCTGACCACAAGCAGCTGGTTCTGGACCGTGGAGATCCTGTTGTCCACCGCGTGCTCCTCATAATTGCTTACTATGGCGCCGCGCATGAAAATGCCGGGTATAATTCCCACGATCAGTATGATCACAAAGATTCGTACCTTTAAACTGCGCAGAGGCAACAGATCATTCAGCTTTTTAAAAATTTTCGCCAACATCCTCTCTCCCACATCAGATCGACTTTATCCGGCCTGCCACTCACTCCTTGGTCAAACTGTTACAAAAATAATAGCCCACGCCCCATTTTGTATGTACATATCTGGGCTCGCTTGGACTCTGCTCCACCTTCTCCCTCAAGCGGCGGATGTGTACGTCAACCGTGCGGACATCCCCCGGATAGTCAGCGCCCCAGACGATCTGAAGCAGACTCTCCCGGCTGTACACCTTGTTTGGATTCAGCATCAGCAGTTCCAGCACTTCGAACTCCTTCGCCGTCAGACCGATCTCATGACCGGATATATACGCCCTCCTGCCCTCGCAGTCCAGCCTCATCTCTCCGCTCTCAATGACCTTTGGCGTCTCCCCGGTGACACGCTTCGGCTCGATACGGCGCATGATCGCCTTGATGCGGGCCTTCACCTCCAAAATATTAAAGGGCTTTGTGATATAGTCGTCAGCGCCGTACTCCAGCCCCAGGATCTTATCCATGTCATCGCCCCTTGCCGTCAGCATGATAATGGGCACGCTGGAAAACTCCCTGATCTGCTGACAGACCTCAAAACCGGTCAGCTTGGGCAGCATGACATCCAGCAGGATAATATCATACTGGTTATTGCGCGCAAATTCCAGCGCCTCTTCGCCGTCATAGGCACAGTCCACCTGCATGTCGTCCTGTTCCAGGCTGAAACGTATCCCCTTTACGATCAGCTTCTCATCATCTACCACCAACGCCCTCTTTCCTGCCATTGCAATCGTCCTCCCTCTCAACTCTCTCTTCTGATGCTGCCTGTGCCGGCCACCTATTTTACCGCTATTTTGCCGCTCAGCTTATTGTATACGCTCTCCTTGATGCCCGGCACCCGCATGATATCCTCACAGGCCCCGAAGTCCCCGTGAGCCTCCCTGTATGCGATGATGTCCGCGGCCCTGGATGCCCCGATGCCGGGAAGGGTACACAGCTGCGCGGCATCGGCAGTATTGATGTTTACCAGACCTGATGCCGCTGTCTCCGCCGCTTCCTCCTGTGCCTCATATTCTTCCCTGTCAGGGAAAAACAGCTTTTCCCCGTCAGAGACCCTTGCGGCCAGATTCACGGCTTCCTCCGCCGCCTCCGGTGCAAAGCCTCCCGCTGCCTCCAGGGCATCCGCCGCCCTGCTGCCATCCGGCAGGAACACCACGCCGGGACTCTCCACCGCCCCGCAGACATAGACGCAGATCTCCTGCATTGTCCCACTCCGGGAACTCGGTTCCTGCCCCGTCCACTGGCCGGAGCCGGGCTGTTCAACCCCCTGCCCGCCGTCCGCGGCATTCCCCTGCGCCCCTGCCTGGCCGGTCAGCTGAGACACCTGTCCCGTTCCCTGCTGCCCGATCAGCAAAACCTCCTGCTCCGCCCCCTTACAGGCAGAACAATTCATTACAAAAACAAGACTGCACACCGCAGCCAAAAATCTGTTCTTTCTCATCATAGCCCCTTTCCGGTGAACCGCGTCCCCGCCGTCACCCAAAAGGGCTGCCTCTCTATGCTGATGTAACTTATTGTAAAGGAATCACCACCTTTTTACAAGTGCTATTTCCACTTAAAGATCACAATTCCCACAATGGCCACAGCCATTCCCAGGGCCTTTCTCCACTCCCAGGGCTGCTTCTCCACGCCAAACCAGCCAAACAGCTCGATCACATATGCCACGGCCAGCTGTGCCACCACGATCAGCATCACCGCCTTTGCCGGTCCCAGCATATCCATGCTCCTGATGACCGTGTAGGTGATAAAGGCCCCTATGGCTCCTCCCAGAAGCATATATTTCGGCTGCACCGCAAACACCTTAAGGAGGCTGCTTCTGTCCGTGCACACCCATGCCCCCAGGCAGACCATCAGCGCCGTCAGCTGCACGAAAGCGCTTGCCGCCCAGATGCTGGACGCCTTCGTCACCTGCGTGTTAAACACTCCCTGTACGCTCATCAGCGCACCCGATATCAGGGCAATCAAAAAACCAATCATAAAAACACCTCCGATTCCAGTTCTTTCTCCTATAGAAGTGTATCCTATGATTGGTATTTTATTCGTCACAATCCGCAGGCTATCTCGCAGCTTCCATCTGGGAAAGGATCTGGCTGTTCAGTTCCTCCACCATCGCCGTGACATCCGCTCCATTCCACACGCTGGAAAACAGCCTCTCCAGCTGGAGCCAGAAATTTCCGGTCTCCATCATTTTCGGCAGGGGAACGCTCTCGCCGTACTCCAGCAGGAATACCTGCAGAGGCCCGTTCTGCAGCTCCGCGTTTCTGTTGGCGGATACCTTGCCGCTTCTTTCATACAGGGAATCCGCACATTCCGTCACAAGGTACGCCGCGAAACGGTTGGCCAGCTCCTTATTGTCCGAATAGCCGTTTACCGCCACCGTCTTTGTGACAGACATGGAACGGCTCTGTAAGTCCGGACTGACATCCGGCATCATGGCGATGCCGTAATCAAACGTCAGCTCCCCGCTTTCCTTTGCCGCCGCCAGACGCGCCGCCGCATCGGTGGTAACGATGGTAAACACCGATTTCCCGTCTATGAAATCCTGCAATACGGAATCGTATGTGACCGTATCGGACTCAATAAAGAAGAACTGGTTCAGCGCCTTATAGACCTCCAGACACCGAATCGTCTCCGGGTTATTGATACTGACCTGACTCTCGTCATCTCCGGCGTCGCCGCCTACTATCATATAGTTTCCCACGATCCAGTAATTATAAAAGATATCCGTCACATCCCATTTCAGGACATCCACTCCCTGGGGCACGTCAAAGGTATTGGCGATATTCAAAATATCGTCTACCGTGGCGGGCACCGCCCTCTGGAAATACTCCTCTGTGAGGGCCGCAAGCGCCGCCTCATCCACAGGAATCCCGCTTTCATGTTCGGCGGAGGCCAGATCCTCCCCCGCATTGAGCAGATCCTTCTGGGCGATCTGCGCCGCCCACTCGGCCAGATAAGTCTCATTGTAAGCCAGTGCGCTGGTCTCGTAGGAAAGCGGATACGCAACTGTCTTCCCCTGATAATTCACTGCCGACAGAGCCGCTGCCGGGAAATTCGCCTCGCTGCAGACCCCCGCCTCATCCCTGATCTCCTCCGCCAGTCCCGCCAGATATGCCTTCTCCAGCGAATCATTGCTGATGATATAGGCGTCCGGCACCTGGTCGGAATGAAGGGATGCCTGGTTCAATGCCTCCAGATACTCGCTGTCGGCTGTCAGCACGGGAATGACCCTGACATCCTCCCGTTCCCCGAAGGTAACGGCCGCGCTGTTGATGAAATTAGTCATGGCGTCATCCGTATAATAAAAGTAGATCGTGTCCGTCTTCTCAAACCACAGATGGGGGCGCTCCGCATTCTCTTCCTCCACCGTCCGCATCTTGCACGTGCTTCCGTAAAAAAGCGCGGCAGCCATTGCCACTACAGCTGCCACTGAAATCAACCTCTTATTAAATTGCATAGATTACCTCAAATGATACTGCTTAACAGTTAAAATTTCCGATTTTCATCAGGTATGACCTGCTCCAGAACAGAGATCATCTCGTCCACATTTTCCTTAGTGATAATAAGGGGCGGCACGAAGCGGATAATATTCGCTCCCGCATTGATCAGGATCAGACCCTTGTCCATGGCCGACGCAATGATATCCCTGACCGGTCTGTCAAATACAAGCCCCTGCATGAGCCCTGTTCCACGCCGTTCCGTGATCTCCGGATACCTGTCCTTCAGTTCCTCCAGACGCTGCTCCAGGTAAGGCGCCACCTCTCTCACATGTTCTATTATATGGCCCTTTTCAAATAAATCAAGCACTTTTTCAGCCGCCGCGCAGGCAAGGGGATTTCCGCCATAGGTAGTCCCGTGATCCCCCGCCTCCAGGGAATGCTGCGCCACCCGTTCCGTCATCAGGAAAGCCCCGATGGGCACACCGCAGCCCAGAGCCTTGGCGGTAGTCATGATATCGGGCTTTACACCGTATTTCTGCCATGCGTACATATAGCCTGTCCTGCCCATGCCGCACTGTACCTCGTCAAAGATCAGCAGGATATCCCGCTCATCACAGAGCCCCCGGATCTTTTTCAAAAAGTCTTCGGCGGCAGGGTACAGGCCGCCTTCCCCCTGTACAGGCTCCAGCATGATGGCGCAGGTCTTTTCCGTCACCTGGGCCAGCACGCTGTCATAATCGTTGAAGTCCGCAAATCTGATATTGCCGATCAGGGGCTCAAACGCCTCCCTGTAATGGGCATTTCCGGTGACCGCCAGCGCGCCCATGGTCCTGCCATGAAAGGAATTGTTCATGGCAATGATCTCATGGTCCGTGGTCCCGTCCTTTAAAAAGGCGTATTTTCTCGCCGCCTTGATGGCTCCCTCATTGGCCTCCGCGCCGGAATTGGTGAAAAATACCCTGTCCATGCCGGATGCCTTCTTGATCCTCCTGGCAGCCTCGATGGCAGGCACATTGTAATAATAATTTGAAGTGTGGATGACCTTGTCGATCTGGTCTTTCAGGGCATTGTTATATTCCTCGTTGTGATATCCCAGGGCGAACACCGCGATACCCGCGCAGAAGTCCAGGTATTTTTTCCCCTCGATATCATAGAGATAGACCCCCTCCCCCCGGTCCAGCACGATCTGATACCGGTTGTAGGTGTGGAGCAGATCCCTTTCCGCCTGCTCAATATATTCCTTCATATCCATGATGATACCTCCTCGTCATGACCCTTACAATCTTGATCTGATCCGGCGTGCCGTATTCCGGTCTGCCGGAAGGATCCTCTGTCGCAGGAAACGCTTTCATCAGCGCTTCCCTAATGCTCCTTACAGAACCTGTCCCGCCTGATTCCCGTTGCCAGATTGTCCTCGTCGGAAATGATGGCGGTGCCGATCCCCTCGTTGGTAAAGATCTCCAGCAGCAGGCAGTGGGGCACCCTGCCGTCCAGGATGTGTACCCTGCTGACGCCGTTTTGGATGGCTGAGGTACAATTGTTCAGCTTGGGCAGCATACCGCCGCCGATGATACCGCTTTCGATCAGCTTCTCCGCCTCGGAAGCGGTGATTCTGGAGATAAAGGAACTCTTGTCGTTGATGTCCCGGTAAAGGCCCTCGATATCTGTCAGGAATGCCAGCTTCTCCGCGGAAACGGCTTTCGCGATTGCGCAGGCTGCGTCATCCGCATTGATATTATAGGTCTGGAAATTCTCGTCCAGCCCGATGGGCGCCACAATGGGAAGGAAGTCCTTCTCCAGCAGGTCGTAAAGCACCTTGGGATTTACCCCGGTGATCTCTCCCACATAACCGATATCCTGTCCGTCGGCATATTTCTTCTCCACCTGGAGCAGGCCGCCGTCCTTGCCGCTGATGCCTACGGCCTTGACCCCCAACTCCTGCACCATGGTGACCAGACTCTTGTTCACTTTGTTCAGCACCATCTCCGCGATTTCCATGGTCTCGTCATCGGTGACGCGGAGGCCGTTCACGAATTTTGCCTCCTTGCCCACCTTTCCCACCCAGCGGCTGATCTCCTTGCCGCCGCCGTGGACAATGATGGGCTTGAAGCCCACCAGCTTCAACAGGGTGACGTCCTTGATGACATTCCTCTGCAGTTCCTCGTTGCTCATGGCGCTGCCGCCGTATTTCACCACGATGATCTTGCGGTTGAAGCGCTGTATATAAGGGAGGGCTTCAATGAGTACCTCCGCTTTCTGCAATACTTTTTCCATATCCTTTTCCATGATATAGGGTTCCTTTCTGGTTCCTTTGATTCTTTCCGGTTCTTTGATTCTTTCCGGTTCTTTGATTCTTTCCGGATCCTTTGATTCTTTCCGGATCCTTTGATTCTTATGGGGTTTCCCTGTTCCTTCTGTCGCTTTACGGTTTTCCGGTTTCTTCCGGTCTCTTCCAATCTCCTTCCGATTCCCTGCAGTCCTTTTCTTCCTTACTTTCGCTGATCCTGCTTTAATTCCTTGTACCTGTTCAGGAATTGCTTCCGGTTGAAGACAATGAATTTGAAGTCATTGCCGTTCTTCTTTTTGACCGTGACAGTCTGGAAAAGCGGTGCTACCGGCGCCTTGTCTTTCTTGTTGATCATCCTGTTCTCCTCCGGCCGCACCGTCAGCTCCTGTAGTCCGCATTGATCTTCACATAGTCGTATGTCAGGTCGCAGCCCCAGGCTGTAGCCGTCTCCGTCCCCGTCTTCATATCCACCAGCACCGTGACCTCCGGCTGTGAAAGGATCTCCGTGGCCTTTTCCTCACTGTAATCCACTGCCGCCCCGTCTTGATAGATCAGCAGCTTTCCCGCACTGCTCTCAAAATACAGTTCCACCTTTTCCGGATCAAAAGATACGCCGGAATAGCCCAGCGCGCATAAAAATCTGCCAAAATTCGCGTCATGGCCGTAGATTGCCGCTTTACAGAGACTGGAACTGATCACGGACTTGGCCAGGATCCTTGCCTCCTGCTTCGTCGCCGCATTGACCACCGTGGTCTCAAACAGTGCCGTTGCGCCCTCACCGTCTCCCGCCATCTTCCTGGCCAGATATCGGTTGACATAGTCGAGGGCCTCACAGAACCGGTCATAGGCTTCGCCCTCCTGAGTGATCTCCTCATTTTCCGCAAGGCCATTGGCAAGTACCAGACAAGTGTCGTTTGTGGAGGTATCCCCGTCAACCGAGATCATATTGTAGGAGTCAATAATGCTGTTGCTTAAGGCTTCCTGTAAAAGCTCCTTGCTGATCGCAGCATCCGTTGTAATATAGGCAAGCATGGTGCACATGTTGGGATGGATCATGCCGGAGCCCTTACTCATCCCACCCACCGTCACAATCTTCCCGTCCAGTTCGATCTGTACAGCAATCTCCTTATTGACCGTATCAGTCGTCATAATTGCCCTGGATGCGGTGGTCCCATCGGCAAGCGTATTGCCCTTTGCGGCGGCAAGCTTCCTAATGCCCTCATTCACACGCTCCATGGGAAGCTGCATCCCGATCACACCTGTGGAACCCACCAGCACGGAATTTTCGGGGATGTTTAACAGCCCGGCAGCGGTCTGTGCCTCTTCCCGACAGTAGTCCATACCCTGTTTTCCCGTACAGGCATTGGCGATTCCCGCATTGACGATCACCGCCTGGGCATAGGGACTGTTCTCCACGATATCCTTATCCCACAGGACCGGCGCCGCTTTTACCACATTGGTGGTAAAGGTTCCCGCCGCCCTACAGGGCGCTTCGCTGTAGACCAGTGCCATATCCATCCTGTCCTTATACTTGATGTGTGCCGCGGTTCCCGCCGCCCAGAATCCTTTTGCCGCCGTCACACCGCCTTCTATCTGTTTCATCTCGTCCATCCTCCATTCAGTTGCTGCCTGTGGCAGTTTTTCCATCCCTGTCCTGTACCATCCTTGCACTGTCCTAATCCGATTTCCTGAAGACGGTTTGTGCCGTCCCTTCTTCGCGGCGCTAATCCGCGTGAAACACTCTTTTTCCACGAGTCCCTCACTGATTGAAGGCAGTAATGTTTGCCTCATTCAATGTAAAGTCATAGTAATTCAGGTCTTCCCGCTTCGTCCAGCCGATACAGTTCCAGAACGCATTGCCCACATCGTTTTTCGTAAAGGCGATCAGGCTGACCTTATTGATGTCCTCCGCCTTCAATGCGTTCATGCAGTGTACCACCATTGCCTTGCCGATACCCAGACGTCTGTAGTCCTCCCTGACACAGACATGATACAGACAGCCCCGCCTGCCGTCATGCCCGCAGAGGATCCCTCCTACGATGGAGCCGTCCTCCGCCACCGCCACCACGCTGGTCCCGGGATTGCGCTTCAGGAAACGCTCCACGCCCTCCCTGGAATCATCAATGCTGCGGATGCCGAAGCCTTTGATCGTCATCCACAGAGCCTTCAATCCGTCATAATCCGCCACCGTCATTGTCCTGACCGTATATGCTTTCACACTCATATAGCAATTGATATCCTTTCGAAATGGTATTTTAGGCCAGTGCTCCGTTTACCAATTATCCTGACATATCAGGGGAAACAGGGAACCAGCTCCAGTCCCTCGCTCTCCTTCAGTCCGAACATCAGGTTCATATTCTGTACCGCCTGGCCTGCGGCGCCCTTTACCAGATTATCCAGCGCACCCATCATGATAATACGGCCGGTGCGCTCGTCGATCACAAAATTAATATCCACATAGTTACTGCCCTCCACCCACTTTGTCTCCGGGCAGACGCCTTTTTCCAGGACACGGACAAATTTTTCCCCGGCATAATACCTGTCATATACTGCCCTGATCTCCTCATAGGAGGGAAGCGTGCCGTCCGCCTTTTTCCTGAGCGTGGCATACTCCGTGGCAAGAATCCCTCTGTTCATGGGCACCAGATGGGGCGTAAAATTGATCGTCACCCGGCAGTTTCCCGCATAACCCAGCTGCTCCTCTATCTCCGGCGTATGACGGTGACTGGCCACACCGTAGGCTTTCATATTCTCATTGACCTCGCAGAACAGATTGGGCACCTTCGCCCCCCTGCCCGCGCCGGAAGTACCTGATTTGGCATCCACGATCAACGTGTCCACATCTATCAGTCCTTCTTTGACCAGAGGATAGGCCGTCAAGATGGAACATGTGGTGTAGCATCCGGGATTTGCCACCAGACGGGTTTTGTCCGTGATCTGTCCCCTGTTGATCTCACACAGGCCATACACCGCCTCGGGAATGAACTGGGGCGACTTATGCTCTATACCGTACCATTTCTCATAGACCGCCACATCCTTGATCCGGTAGTCTGCGGACAGATCCACGATCTTGACCTTTGAGAGGATTTCCTCTGTCAAAAGCCCCGCCAGGAACCCCTGGGGCGTTGCGGTAAAGATCACATCCACCTGCTCCGCCAGCTGCTCCAGATTATCGTCCTTGCAGATATCATCCACAATCCGGAACATATTCTGGTATACTTCGCTGTATCTTTTATCTATGTAGCTTCTGGAACCGTACCATACGATCTCCACTTCCCTGTGATTTGCCAGCAGACGCACCAGTTCCCCGCCCGCATAACCGGTCGCCCCTATGATTCCTGCCTTTATCATGACCATGATCCTCCGTATCCTTCGACATTCCTTGAAACTGACCCTGCGATACGCTCTGCCTGGATTCCCATATCCCCAGCACATCCCGTATCCCCGGCTTTGCACGCATCACGCACCAGTTCCATGACACCCTCCAAAATAAGTGTCTTTTGTAATCATACCACTTTTTGCAGAAATGTCCACCATATTTTTATTTTTATGCAAAAGAATTTGTATTGTTTGCATATTTATGCATTATTCACTGTATAAATATGCCTTTTATGTGTTTTTATTCATTTTAGATGTGCCGCGCCATTCTGTTGCAGTCGCTTTGGTACATCGAATCATTAACAACTGATACCTTGACGCAGAATTCATTTCCATTATATTACTCCAGGTCAGCATATCCCGCCCAGATAATATACCCTTTTATACCCCATAAATTCCAGGCGGTCTTTTGCCATGCTGCTGCGCTTGCCGGTAGCACAGTATACGATCACCGGCCTCTCCTTGTCCGGAAGCACCTCCGATACCTTCAGGTAAATGTCCGCATAGGGAATGCTGACCGCACCGTCCAGATGCCCCTGCCCATACTCCCGGGGAGACCTCACATCCGCAAGCACCGCTCCCTGTTCCAGCAGCTCCTCCATCTCCCGTTCCGTGATCTTTACATGCTTTTCCACACCCGCCTTCAGACCCGCATTGCAATCCCTGTACCCACAGGATCCGGTGCTTTCGATCAGGAAAACGGAAACGCCATGGGCCGGTACGGAGACCTCAATGCTGTGGGAAGGCGCCCAGTCCTCGTGCCTGCAGACCTCCCGGAGGGACAGGATCTCGCCGTCTGCCCCGGCTTCCCTGAAAGAAGCTCCCAGTTCCATCCTTTCGCCGCTCCGGTTTAAAAAGGCGACCGCTTTCCGGATCCTCCCTTTCTTTTTCCCGGCCAGGGCATCCTGGGAATCCGGTGCCAGCTCCTTGACCCACATTTCCGCAAGCAGCCTGCCCTCCCCGTCCCGGTATTCCCTGGCCACCACCGCCTGCCGGCATGCAGCATCCTGATTCAGCGCGATCAGCTCCCTGTTCCTTAATATGGCCAGGGTCTCGTCCGAAAGCTTCGTCAGATCCCCTCCGATCATCAGGGGTGTTGACAGCATACACCACATGGCAAAGTGGGTTTTCTCTTCTTCCACAGACATTCCGTTCCCGATCTGCATCATGTCGGAGTCATTTACATGACCCGGCCTGCAGAAACGTGCCAACGGCTTCATATGGTCGATCTGGTACAGGACGGACTCGAAATCCGGCGCTATGTCCAGACCCGTGCGCCAGGAATCGGCGATCTCCGTCACCCATTCTCCCGGAAATTCCCATCTGCACACATTGTAGACTATGGGTTTGCCTGTTTCCCTGCGGATCGTCTCAATGATATCCGCAATCTTCGTATACTGCTCCTGCTCGTCCAGGTCCAGGCGCAGCCCGCCGCACCAGTCCACCTTGATAAAGTCAAAGTCCTCCTCCACGAGGAGCTTCCGGAGATCCGCCTCCTCATGCCCATAGCATCCGGCATGGAAGCCTCCCTCCTTCTCATTGTCATAATAATATCCGCAGGTGTTGTCCCCCGCATCCGTATAAATCCCCGCTTTCAGCCCCCGTTCATGGGCATAATCGGCGATGGTCCTCATTCCGTTCGGAAACCTTTCCCTGTGGAAAAGCAACTCCCCCTCCGGGCTCCTCCCCCCGAAAAAGCCATCGTCGATGTTCAGATACCGGTATCCCGCCTCCGCAAGCCCGCTGGATACAAGCCTGTCCGCCTGTTCCTTAATGACGGACTCGCTGATATGGGTGCGGAAACAATTCCATGACGCCCATCCCATCAGCGGCGTGAGTCTCCTGTTGTCCGTTGTGGTTCCGTCCATTTTAGTCCTGCCCACTGTAGTCCTGTCTGTTGTGGTCCTGCCCATTCCAGTCCTGTCTGCTGTGATCCTGTCCGCTGTTGCTTTCTCCATTTTCTCCTCCTTTTGTTACTCTGCCAATCCGGGACTGCCAACTGCCGTTTCCTCTTTTTTCCGCGGCCACTTGGTTCCTTACTCGCGGGAATCAACAAACTGATAGATGCGTACAGGCCCCATCAATCCCGACACCAGATCCTCGCTCTCCCTGTCAATATTGTCTTCATTCCAGTACCGATTCCAGCCAAGCGCCATACCCTCATCCACCAGTAAATGACGTCTGGACGGTGCGGCAAGATTTGCGATCACAATGGATATCAGATTTTCTCCCTCTTGAATACATTCCGTGATGTCCGCCTCATAAGGTGCCCATGCGCATACTCCCGCCAGCCTGTGATTGACCCACACCTCAGCACAGGAATTACTTTGCCCCCATCTTAACACATACCGCGTCTGCACGCTGCCGGAAAGAGCATCCCGTTCGATCCAAAATTGATTCCGGTACAACACTCTCCCGGAAAACCATGGAAGCCCGGCAGAGGCCCACTCCCCATAGGGCATGGCCACCGGCGCCAGCCTGACACATACCGGCATCGTCAGGCCTTCCTGGGGAGTTCTTGCACAGACGGTCAGATCCAACACCCTGACTCTGTCCACAGGCGGAAAGGTCAGATACGGCTCTTCCCCGAAAACAGCTTCCCTGCCATCGATCCTGCACCGATATGTCCCCCTCACCCGGGGCGTATATACTCTGTCAGTCCCTACTGGCAGTGTAATCTGATAATTCAACTCCAACGGCCATTCAATATTCTCTCCAAACCAGGCCAATTCTCCCCATGGATGAAGGGGAGGCCTGCCGCGTTCCCATGCATACAGCCAGCTTCCATTTTCTGCCGGACGCATATGCCAGGACGGGTGATGGAAAGATGCCTCCGGGTGATACGCAATATCTGCCCACTTTTCCGTGTACACATTGCTTACCACCCAATTACAATCACTCCGGATCGTTTCCTGCCTCCCCGGAACATCCGTCCCGGATGTTCCCATCCACAGCTTCGCCTCAAACAGCAAAGAGATCATCCTGTCCGACGGAAGGGTATCAACAGCGGCAAAATTACTGTCCTGATACGGATTCGGATTATGCACCTGTACCGCTATCAGATTTTCTCCCCTGCGGAAACAGCCTTCTGCCTCGATAATCACCGGTTCCATCCCATCCGCCTCCCGGATCTTACGCCCGTTGATATAGAGCACAAAATGCTGTACTGCCGCCACACATATTTGAGCCAGGCTGACCTCTTCCTCCAGATATATTTCTCTCCTGAAATAAAGGTCTGTCTCACCCGTATCGTCCTGCCAATGAGGTCTTCTGGTGATCCATGACGCATTCCAAAGGCTCAGATGCCTGCCGCAGTATCCTGCCTCTCCCGCCGTATTGCATATCCGTATCTGCTCCGCATCTTCCTGAATCGGCGATGTAAATAATGCATAAGGGATCTCCATTTCAGTCCTGTCCGCCAGATCGTCCCAGCGCCGGTCATACTCTTCAGACAGCGGAAGGAACAGCCATTTCCCAGTAATGATCCGGTATCCGCCGTACGACAGTACATCCCGCTTTCCACGGAACAGGGACGCCGGTTCTCTGGCAAACCCGGATTGCTCAGGAGACGGCATTGCTTTTTCCTCCCAGGGCTGTACCAGAAGATAGCAGGCCTCATCCTCCGCAAGGAACAAATTCACGACCGTCCCCTCCTCCGTTCTACAGAAAGGAACCGGGGAAACTTCTCCTGTTTCGGGATTCATACGGCTCGTTTCGCCTTCTGCCGACAGACGTACCTTAATCTGCTTTTTCAGGTCGCTGCTGTTTGTGATGAAATAAAAGTCTTCCCTGGATGTCCTCCTGTGGTTGACATAAACTTCCGCGGCATCCCCCTCTATGATTTCTATGTCCCTGCCAATCCATCCGCTGATCACTTCCGGCAGCCGGTCAGTCGCAGCAGCGGAGTAGAAAACAACCTTTCCGCCCACAGCAGTAAACCGCTCCAAAAAGCGTTCCAATTCCCCGATAAATTCTCCCTCTTCCGGAAATAGAAGCACTTCCACAGAACGACCTCCTGTCAACAGGCATCCGTCCTTTATCTCCCCCTGTACGATCGTATCCTCATCCAGCATATCCACATCCATCTGGTTCTCTATCAGCGTGTATAACGCATGGTGAAAATCCCGGCTGATCCGTTTCCCGACCGGATCCGGGCTTCCCCCCACCGAGTGTCTCTGCATTTCACGAATGGGATAATAGATGCCAATGCGCACTACCGGCTGCCCTATTGTATTCATATAGCAGATTCTGCGGGCCTCATCCGCAAATTTCCTGAAGTATTTCCAATAGGGATTCTGATAAAAAAAGCTGGCAGGCCAGTCCGCCTGAGAACCCTGACGGTCACACCCATAGTACATTCCGTGCAGAATGAACATATTGATTCCCATGGCTCCCAGGGTATGGAGCCCTCTTCGGTATTCCTGCAGGCTGCATCCCCAGCCGGCCCCTCCCATGGCTTCCGACATGGCACGTGGTTTCCCGTAAGCCCTCGCCACCGATACCGCATACTTGGGTTCATGAAAGGATATCTTCCTTGGAAGGCGGTATCGGTAATCATGACAGTCTGCCCCCGGTATCTGGAGATGCCTCATGGTCCTGAAAAAATTCCCCTGTCGTTTCGGATGCCAGGCAAGTTCTTCTTCCGTATGTCCCGTAAGCATCAGGCCATGCTCTTCACACCAGCTTCCGATCTGACTGAAAAAAGCCGTTTCATACAGGTATGCAGCTGCCTCATAATAGTCTTCCCTGACCTTCGCAGCCTGCTTTGTACCTTCCATCACCATCCACGGCAATTCTTCCAGAAGATCATAACCATGCCTCGCCGCAAATACTTTCTCGAACCCGGGCGTCCACACAAAGGTTCCTCTGGTCATATAGATTTCATCAAAGAAAACCCCCGGTATCACGCTGCCAAAGTCGCTGCCGAAGCGGTTTGCATACTGTTCATGGGTAAGGTTTATAAATTCCCGGATGGTCTCCGGATTCAGGTAATCCGCCATCAACCTGTCCGTTTTCAGATAAAAGTACACCAGCCGGGCCAAATCCCCCGCTTCACTGCCAAAGCAGGTATCAGGCACATCAGAGAGCTTCTGGTAACGGCGGAAGCATATATCACTTTTTTGGCCCTTCACAAGATAGAACCCCAGCGGTTCCCCCTCCGCTCCAGCCAGCACTCTTTCCGCATTATCCCTTGTGTCCGTCCCCAGCCACAAATACTCCAGCTGCAGAGCCATATTGCAGGCACCTTTTTCCAGGACTCTGGAGGGCTTCTGGTAACTGTATTCAAAAGTGCTCCCCGCCGTGCCGCTGGGCCATGCATACTCATCATAAATCCATGGATGAAAACCGGTCTTTCTTCCTTCTTCCACACATACGGATACCGCTTCCCACCACTTTTCTTCCAGGTACGGCGTGATAAGATAAGCCCTGGCATGCATAAAAGCGCCATAAGTGCCCTGTTCCATCATCATATGCATCTGCTGTTTTAATTTCTCCGGATCCAATGTGCCATTCCAGAACCAGAATGGAACCAGGCCATACTCCCCGGGCGGATTTAAAAAATTTTCCATCAGATTATTTCCCATAGAGTCTCCTTACACACCCCAGAGCGGCCGGAACCCCTGTTCCGGCCGCTCTGCGCTTCCGCTGTCACTTCAGTCCATAGAAAGTATACAGCTTTTCGATATAATCCTGCAAGCCCATTCTGTCGAGTTCATCCAGGTATGCCTGCCACTGTGCGTCATCATTGATATCGGACCTGCCCATGACAAACTCCGTATCCATCTTTTTAATATAATCGTTGATCATTGCAGAATAATCGTTTACCGCCTGCACCACATCCATATCCTCACACCATACGATATCCGGGATATGATGATTTACGTAATAAGGTTCATACACCTCGGCGGCATGGAGCAGCACATAGGTATTATCCGATTCAATGACCGAGTCGTCCTTCAGCGCCGCATAACGCATCTCCACCGTGTCATAACGGGGGAAGGCGCTGGAATTCCACAGATAATCCGGGATCAGCTTATCCACAGTCTGCTTGACAGACTGCGCGTCACCGTTATAGCTTTCGCCTTCCACGATCTCATAGGTTTCGCCTTCCACGCCCCACATGCCCAGATAGGAGCCTTCTTCCCCCACCAGGTAGTCCAGTACCTTAAATGCCACATCCGGATTCTCACACTGGGTCGTGATGGCGCCGTTGAGGACGAAGCTGCCGCCAAACCTGGCTGCGGACTGCTGATAATCGCCCTTCAGCGGAGCCAGGGGCTCATAGGTGAACCAGCTCATGACAGAGGAATTGATCTCTGCGCCATTATACCATGCAGGGAATACCCCCACCACCGCCTCCGCTCCGTCCTTGTTCAGGATCGGACGGAAGGTATCTCCGTCCTGTACATAAGTGGCCTCATCGATCAGCCCCTCCTTATAGAGATCCGCGATATAAGCCAGACCCTTGCGCCACTGGTCTGTCACTGCCGAGAAATGGATCTCATTGGAGTCCGTAATGTAATAATACTTGTCCGTGTAAAGCTCAAAAGGATTCATCAGGAAACAGATCGGATCCGTCTGCCGCCCGTTGTAATATCCCATCAGAGGGATCTCATCCGAAGGATCCCCATTGCCGTTGGCATCCTTTTCCTTGATATCCATCAGATACTGCTTAAACTCCTCCGGCGTTTTGGGAGGTTCCTTCCAGCCCAGAGTCTCCAGCCAGTCCTCGCGATACCACATCTTATACTCTGATGCCTTATGTACCCCTGTGTCGTTATAGAAGAAAGTATAGATATGTCCGTCGGCACTCCTGACCATATCCTCCCAGCCCGCGTTTTCATCCAGGGCCTTTTTGTAATTGGTTCCCTCCACAATATAATCATCCAACGGAATCAGCACACCGTTCTGGGAGGCGGATGTCACCTGATTGGTGGAAAACCACAGGCTCAGGTAGATGTCCGGATATTTCCCGCTGGTGGTGGACAGGTTGAACTGGGTGTTGGCGTCATTGGCAGTGGAGAAATTCTCGAACTGCAGATCCACGTTCAGCTTCTCCTCCAAAGTTTTCGTCATAAGGCAGTTGTCATAGTCCAGTCCGTCATAATCCTGAATCCAGATGGTGATGGGCACTCTGTCACCGCCGGCTCCTCCCTGGGAATCCCCGCCTCCGGTGCTTTGAGCCTGGGCGCCTGCGGAAGCAGACCCCTGCGCGTTTCCGCCGTCTCCCCCGCATCCCGCAAGCAGCATGGCTGCCGCCGTTGCCAGGGCCATACATGATACCATTTTCTTCTTCATAAACAGCCTCCAATCTCTTATACTTTTTATTATACTCACGGTCAATGAAATTTACCGTGAGTATTGTGCCAGCCAGAAATACCTGTTTCCCATGGCTGATCCCCAACTCATCCGATCCGCATACTACAGGCGGCCCAATCCCTCACCGTAGCTCATATAACTGCCATGCCCGTTCTATCCCTTGACCGCGCCGATCATAACGCCCTTGACAAAGAACTTCTGTACAAAGGGGTAGATAGCCATGACAGGAACGGAAGCCACCACAATAACCGCATACTTCATGACGTTGCGCCGTTCCTCCAGGGCAAGCAGAGTGTTGACATCCAGCTGATCCATATTGGAGGATTCCAGCACCAGGATCTCACGCAGCACCAGCGCCAGGGGATACAGATCCCTCCTGCTGGACACATAGATCATTGCGTCAAAGTAGGAATTCCACAGTCCCACCGCGTAAAACAGTCCGATAACGGCCAGGATGGGCTTGGACAGCGGAATGATCATGGACAGCAGATAACGGACATTTCCACAGCCGTCAATCTGTGCCGACTCCCAGATATCGCCAGGGATGGACGTCATGAGATAGGTCCTGGTGACGATCATATTATATACGCTCAGCGCTCCCGGAAGGATCAGCGCCATACGGGTATTCAGCAGCCCCAGATTCTTGATGTTCAGATAAGACGGAATCATTCCTCCCGCGAAGTACATGGTTATCATACAAAGGATCATGATGAAATTTCTGGGCCGGAAATCCTGTCTGGACAGGGGATACGCACAGAGCATGGTCATCGCCAGGGAAATCAGCGTCCCCAGCACCATGTTGATCAGCGAGTTCAGATATCCTGTCCAGATATCCTTGAACTGAAACACCGCCTGATATCCCGCCATGGAAAAATTCTTTGGGATCAGATACGGCGTCATGGATGCCGCGCCTGCGGAAAAGGAAGCCATGACCACGTACAGAAGCGGGTAGGCCACCAGCACCAGCAGCAGGATCAGTATTGCGTAATCCAGAATAATGAACACCTTATCCGACAGGCATCTCCTTTTAAACGATCTGTTATTCATATTGAAACTCCTTTCCATAGCCGGACCGCTCAGAAGAGGGATGTGTCGCCCAGCTTTTTCGTGATCTGGTTTACCGCGATCAGCAGGATCACATTGACCACAGACACAAACAGGCCGATTGCCGTAGAGTAAGAATACTGCGGCAGGGAGGACGCAATACCCTGTTTGTACACATAGGTGCTTATGATTTCCGACTGCGACAGGTTCAGGCTGTTCTGCATCAGGTAGATTTTCTCGTATCCCACAGAGAGGATCGACCCGCACTGCATGATCAGCATAATGACGATCGTCGGACGGATCGTGGGAACATCCACATACCAGATCCTCTTAAAGATATTTGCGCCGTCAATGATAGCCGCCTCATGGAGTTCCGAGGACACACCCGACAGCGCCGCTATGTATATGATGGAGCTGTAGCCGATGGACTGCCATACCCCCGTCCACACGTAAATGTGCCGGAAGTATTCCGGGTAAGCCAGAAAGTTCGTGGCAGTACCGCCCAGGGCCGAGATCAGCATATTGACCGCTCCGCTTCTGGCATCCAGGAACTGAATGATGATACCTACCATGACCACGGTGGAAATAAAGTGGGGCGCATAACTGACCATCTGCACTACCTTCTTGAATTTTTCCCTGGACACATAGTTCAGAAGGACCGCCAGTATGATCGGCAGTGGGAACGTAGCCAGCTGGTACAGGCTGATGGAAATGGTGTTCCACAGAATCGTCTTAAACTGATAGTTGGAAATAAATTTCTCGAAATGCTTCAGCCCCACCCATTCGCTTCCCGAGATTCCCTGGATCGGGACATAATCCCTGAACGCGATCTGGACCCCGTACATGGGTATGTATTTGAAGATGATCAGATAGGCAACCGGAATCGCTACCATCAGATACAAAGACCAGTTTTTCTTCAGGTCTTTGGCAAGCGACGGACGCGCCTGCTTTGTTTTCCGTACAGAATTGTTTTTCATGATGTTCTTCTCTCCTCCCCGGCCGTAAGATATTTCTCTAACCGTTTACATTATAAATCAGGGAGAGTGACGAATAACATGAATATGTTTCGCTGTTTTGGTACTATTTTCGCCGCGGTAGAATATTTTTACTGTTCCAACAAATTCTTGCGGTATTTACTGGGGGAAATACCAGTGTTCTTCTTGAATACCTTTGTGAAATAGAAATAATCGTTGTAGCCCACCTGTTCCGCGATTGCTTCCACGGAAAGACTTTCATCCCGGAGCAGTTCCTTCGCTTTCTGGATACGCTTTGACGTGATATATTCCGAAAAGGACAGCTGCAGTTCCTCTTTCAGAAGCCCGCTTAAATGACTGATGCTGATCCCGTACCTTTTCGACAGGTCAGTCAGGGTAATATTCTCCGTATAATTCTGCCGGATTTCCCCAATGATCCTCTGGAGCATGGTGGGACTGACCTCCTCTTCAAAGGCTTCCTCCCCGGGCGTCCCGGACAGTCTCTCCAGGACTTCCCCCAGCTTCTCCTCGTCGATGGGCTTCAGAAGATAGTCGAAGGCTCCCAGCCGCAGGGCTGTCTGCGCATACTCGAAATCCGCGTACCCGGTTACAAAGACCACCTTCATATCCAGGTGCTTTTCCTTCAGCTTCTCCAAAAGCTCCAGTCCGTTATAACCCGGCATCCTGATATCCGTAAACAGAACATCCGGTCTCAGCTTCTCCAGCTCTTCCAGGGCCGCCACGCCGTTGTTGGCCTCTCCGACCACCACAAAGGGCTGCCCGGACTTTTCTATCAGCTTTTTCAATCCGATAATGATCCAGACTTCGTCATCCGCTATAAAAATCCTGTTCATTATTTCAGTTTATCCTCCACATGATCCGGCACCACGATCATAACCCTGGTTCCCTCCCCGGGTCTGCTCTTGATCTCAAATACCACATCCTCCCCATAGAAAAGATGCAGTCTCTGGTAGATATTCGCCAGTCCGATCCCTTTTCCGTCCATCCGCTTTTCCAGGGAATCCAGGAGCTGCCGCACCTGTTCCTCTTCCATGCCGCAGCCGTTATCCTCCACCAGAAACATGATAAAAGCATCCCATTTCCTGCGGATGGTCACCGTGACCTCCCCATCCTCCATTTTCTGTTCCAGTCCATGGAAAACCGCATTCTCCACCACCGGCTGAAGGATCAGCTTGATCACCTTTCTGGAAAACAGCTCCTCGTCCGCGTCTATGTTCACTTCTATCTTACCCATAAAGCGGTACTCTATGATCGTGGCGTATTCCTTGATGTAGTCGATCTCATCCCTGACCGTGACGATGTTGTCCTCCTTGACGGCAAAGCGGAACACCTTGGACAGCGCCATGGTGATCTCCGCGATGTCCTCCATATCGTGATAGAGCGCCATACCCCGGATGCACTCAAAGGTATTATACAGGAAATGGGGATTGATCTGATTGCGATAGGCAAGTATCTGCAGCTGTTTCTTCGCCAATTCGGTTTCATACATCCGCCTCTGGGAATCCTGGATCTCCACATCCATCTTCTCCCGCTCATCCAACATCCCGTTCAGGCTTTCAATGACCCTGCCGATCTCATCCGTCCCGTCCTCAGCCATCCGCTTCCCCGGCTCATGGGCCACACCCCGGATAAACTGATCCATCCGGTAGATGCGCCGGATGAAATTCCTGTAAAAGAAATAGACCAGCATCCCGATCAACACCACGGCGATCCCGTAGGAAATTCCTACCAGTCCCATACTGCTGCCGGTTCCGCCGTCCAGATCCTCCTGTGGGATCCGGCTGACCACCTGCCAGCCCTCCATGGCAGCCTCCCGACTCTGTACCAGATAACCGCCGTCTTCCCCCCATTCCCCATCCAGGGCCGTCATACCGCCGGAAGAATCCATCCCCATACCTTTGGGGTCAATCAGGTATATCTGCGTATTCTGTGTCACCCCGGAATCCAGCAGGAAATCCGACAGACCCTCCGTCTTCAAGACCAGGACCGCCATTCCGATCTGCACGCCGTACTGTCGGCTTTCCAGGTCATATACGGGATAATACACCGGAAAGCATGCCCTCTCCGGCTGATCCGTGCCGAAAAAGGAGCCGAATTCCAGATGATCCTTCCGTCCCTCAGCCTCCATGTCCACGTCCGGTTTCCTGCCCACGGAAGCAATCTTTTCCAGTTCCATGTCATACAAGGCAATCCCCACTATATCCCGGTCCAACAGCATGATATTGGTAAAAACCGTCTCCATGGTTCCGGCAGATATCACCCTGTCCAGTTCCCCCTGCCCGAAATAGTCCTTTGTGGTAGGCGAATAGACGAGGGCTGCCGCGATATTGCCTATTTTATCCCTGTAATCCTCCAGCTTTCTCTCAATCTGCAGCAAGATCTTCTCATTCATATCCAGGGTATTCTGCCTCATATTGTTCTTCACATAGAGGTTCGTGATGACAAAGGCTGCTGCCAGAGAGAGGACAATCCCCATGAGGAAAAAATACAATTGCCTGATCAGACTGCTTTTAAACCAATTCTTCACCCCTGCGGCGCCCCTTCTGTCCTGTTGACCTTCCTGATCCTGCTCCCGTACTCCCGGCAGTTCTCCTGATAACCGTCATCCCTGCGCTCATCCAGCCGTGCAATTCCTCTTTCATACAGCCCCTGAATCAGAATCCCATATTCCCTTTCAAAGTCCTTCTCGCTTTCAGCCAATACCACCTTGACGATCTGGCTGTCCTTCCATTCCGCAACCGCCTTCTCGATCCTGCCCTCCGCGCTCTCCGTCGGGATCAGATCCGAGGGCAGAAGCAGCAGGGAGGAATCATAGGTCACCGTCGCAGGATGCATCCCGTACGCCGTCTCGATTTCATATCTCCGGAGAGCAACCTCGGAAATTTCCTGGACGCTTCTGTCCCATGCGGAATTGCAAAACATCCACCAGATGCCCAGTCCCTCCGGTTCCTCGGAAGCTTTCCCCTGCATCCGATGGTAGCAGCCGTCCTCCCCCACATAATAATCAGTTCCTTCCCGCCCGTAATTCCAGAGGGCCATTCCCTCCCCGCCTGTCATATAATCCAGAAAAGCCGCCGTTTCCTCCGGATGGGCACAGTCCCTTGCTATAAAGGTTGAAATCCATCCCACCGTGGCGCGCATGCTTTTCCCAAAGACCGGACTGCTTCCGTCCGGGGAAAGGATCACCCCCGTGGAAACCCAGTCCTGATATGTGATCGCTGTATTCGCCACATTTCCGATAAAGCACAGCACCCTCCCGCTCTGCATCAGTTCCTGAATTTCCGTTGTCTCCATGGTAAGCTGTTCAGGAGCTGCATAGGAGGAGCGGATGCAGAGGTTCAGAAAGGCCAGCGCGTCTCGGGTCTGGGGCTGCAGAAGGATATCCCGAAAATTTCCGTCCTCGTCCACCCATTCCGCCCCGAATGTCCACTCCAGGAATTTCAGAGTCGGATCCTGAAAGTTTTTTCCGTCCACCAGAAGCATGATCACGTCCTCCCCCCCCACCTGGAGCTCCATATTTTTCACCTTCTCAAAGGCGGCAAGCACTTCCTCCTGTGTCTCCAGCGACTCTGCGTCCAGGCCGGCCCGCTCCAGAAGCTCCCGGTTCCAGATAATGGCATTGTTGTCATTATACTGCACCACCTGCTCCATATAGGGACTTGTCATCCACTGTTCCCTGGCGTCCGCGGAATTGATATGGGAGGGGAAAGCATACCATGCGCCATCCCTCCGTATGAGTTCTCTCTTCACATCCTCCGGAAAATCCCGCAGGATATGGGAATCCGGTTTATAGCTTTCCAGAAATTCGTCGATCCGCCACACCTTACCGGAGCTTACCAGCTGACGTATGGTAACACTGTCCGTCACCGAGATGATATCCGGCAGCTCGTCTCCCAACAGCATAAGCCTAAGCTGGATGTCGGCATCCTGTGTGGGCTGCATTACGTCCAGTGCAAGCCCTGTCCTCTCCGTAATATCCCCTGTTATGGTTCCCGCCTCCACCTCCCAGGCCGGATATTCCCAAAAACTCACATCGCAGAACAGGGAAGCCCTGACGTATTCCTCCGGGCCATCCGGGACATCTCCTGCATTCCCTCCGTCTCCCTCACCACAGGCGGACAGACACAGCGCGCACACAAGCATGACACACAGCATTCTCCGTTTCATTTTTCCCTTCATGCATACACCCCTTTGCGCGCATACCAGACTGATTTCTTCCCGTGATATTATAAAGGCTTCTCTATCCCGGCGGTATGGAATATTTTCTTTTTTTTGGCAGTATTTTCGGAACCCCGCTCAGAGCCGGTTGTCTGCGGCTCACTCTTTGTAGGTTTTCCGTAACTCACTCTTCCTGCTGACAAACCATAACAGTCCTATCCGGACAAAATGCCCCTTTTCTGTCATTGCATGTCATCTCATGCCGTTTCCCCCGAAAATTCATCCGCATATTCCATTATAAGCCTGTCTCCCTCCAGCTTCAGAGGATAGACCACATAACCGGATTCAAAATACTTCTCCCCGTCTCCGCCCCACCGGTCGCCGAAATACAAAATGCGGCCGTTTCTGCAGAGGATAAACGCGGGCTGGCTTTGGTAGGTGGTTTCGTCGCCGATCTCTGTCAGCGCGCTCCAGCTTCCCTCGATGGAATCGGCCGATGCATATTTCCCCTGATTCGGCGCCCAGCCCGTGCAGAAAGAGGTCAACATATAATATTTCCCGTTTGCCTTCACCACCGCCGGCGCTTCCCTGTATTCCCCCTGCCATAATTTATGCACCAGGGCTTCCACATTCATATAGTCATCCGTGAGACGATAGACATGCATATCCGCGTTATCCCTTGCCGCCGAGATGAAGTAGGCTGTTCCGTCATCGTCCTGAAAAAGCGTGCAGTCCCTTGACATATACCCGTAAGGATTGAAATGACCGTGATATACAAAATTGCCGTCGGGAGTGTCGCAGGTCGCAATCCCCACTGCCGCATCCCTGTAATCCTTTCCGTTCTCAAAATGAACCCACATGACGAATTTCCCTGTCTTCTCATTATACAGCACCTTGGGTCTTTCCAGATTCACCTTGCTTCCGTCCTCATTGCTCAGCATTATTTTCGTTCTCACACGATAGCCCGCCGTTTCCGATCCGACAGTGAGAACATGATTACAGAACTCCCATTCCGTCAGGTCCTCGGAGCGGTAACAGCTGACATAATAATCCTCCCTGCGGTCCTCGCCATACCAGTAATAATACCCCTCATGGAATATGATATAGCCTCCATGGGCATGAATCGGCTCTCCCGATCTGTCCTTCCACAGGCTTCCATTCTGAAATGTACTCATATAAAATCTTCCTTTCTATTGTTTTTGTTGTTCTCAGCCATGGTATGGATGGCCATCCGGCCGCTGATTGCCTTGAATAAGGTCATTATACCATGAACGCAGGAATCCTGGAATCAAAATTTTCAGCAAAAGAAGGCCGCCGCTTTTTCATTGCGGCAACCCTCGTTATCCGTCTGTTTAATTTGCGTTTTTAGCGTCCAGGAATGCCTGGATCTGCGAAATCAGTTCTGCACGGATCTTTTCAAGGCCTACCTCCGTAGCGTCCTTATGCCACTGGTTGATCTTTTCCTCTGCCTCATCCGCATCATACATGGAGATCGTCAGCTGTAACTCGTTGGACAGAGCTGATACATTGGCGATCTCTGTCTCCACATTGGAGGTATCAAATATAAATCCGGAGAGGGGACTCAATTCATAAGTAGAGGGATCGTACATGTAATCAAAGCATGCCTTGATCTCCGGATTCCCGCTGACAAACTCGCTGACCCTGATGTAAGTAGGGTTCTGTGTAAAGGAGTAGGTCGGCATGGAATATGCAAGATTTTCATCAATGTCCAGTTTCCGGAAGCCGTCCGTTCCCACTGCTTCCCAGTCTTCCCCTTCGATACCCAGTTCAAACAGGTCATGTGCCTCCTGATTGCCGAACATCCAGTCAAGGAAATACATGACTGCATCCGTCTTCTCAGACCATTCCGGAACCACCAGCCAGTTATTCGTCGCCATATCGCAGATAACGGCTCCTTCTTCCTTATTGCGCTGTGCATCCTCTATGACATAGAATCCGTATTCCTCATCCGGGTTGGTCTCCAATGCGGTCTTTACCTTACTCTCGTACTCGCTGAGAGTGCTGTAAGTCATGGCTGCAGGCCTCTCCACGGTATCCGTGCCGCTTAAGCCGACCCATACCCATGTCTGGTTCCCAAGGACATTCACATTGTCCTGTGTGAAAACATGATCATGCTTAGCGGAATAGAAAGGCGAATCCATGCGGAAGAATGCTCCCACCCTGATGTTGGCCTGTTCCAGGCTCTCCGTCCTGACTCCGTCCCGGAAGAAACCGTCTATCACGATATCCTCCACTCTGTGATCTTCATCGTAACCGCAGATGCAGGATACTTCCTCCCCGTGTCCCGACATCACATGGATCTGTTCCAGCCGGATCCCGGTGATCAGCCGACCCGGGGCGGGGTTGTAATCCTTATTCCATTTTACCTGAAAATCCAGCACCTTTCCATGGGCAAAGGGCTCGATCCGGATCTTTCGGTAGACCACATTGCGTATGGTATTTTTGTCTCCCGCGTTGATGCACATGGCACCCAGATAGCCTGCCTGGAACTCATGATGCTTCAAAATATCAATATTTTCAAACAGTATGTTCTCAATGATATCCCCGTCCTCCTCATGGGCGCCGTGGGTGCCGATCATCAGCGGATGTGCCACATCCGCCCACACACTTAAATTCCTGACAGTAATATTGCGGCTGTCTCCCCGGTTATCCCACCGACTGCCATATATGGCGATACAATCGTCAGAGGTACGCAGGAATCCTCCGTCGATCAACACATTCCTGCAGCTCATCATATCGATTCCGTCACTCCATCCCTCACAGCTGAAGGATTTCACATTCCGCACTCTGACGTCCTCACAGTCCCCCATATGAATCGTATAATGAGGCGGGTTTATAAAAACCAGATTCTCCACTGTCAGGTCACGGCTATGGCTTAACCGCAGTCCGTTCACTGCACTGAACCGGTCATAGTCCGCCAGATAAAGCACTCCCTTTCCGAAAATATGGATATCCTCGGCATGGTCACATACCAGGGCTCCCTTCAGGACTGCCCCGCCCTCCAGATAGATCCTTGTATGGGAAGGCAGATGCCAGAGAAATTCCCCTACATAATGGAAGCCAGCCTCTATGTACACCAGTCTCCCTTCCGGCATACGGCTTACAGTCTCATTTATGCCATCCCCTATTCCCTGGGAGCCTTTCACCACCAGCACATTCTCTCCTGCCTTGTCCGGCTTTTCCTCGATCGCTCCCGCGAACAGGTGCAGATTGTGAAATCTTTCCTCGTTGCATTCTATGGACAGATCAGCGGGGTGCTCCAGCACAAAGGTGACGCGTTTCTCTTCCACTTTGGGCAGAATGCCCAATGCAAGAGGCCTGATGTCTACTTTATAAAGAGAATAAAAACGGGGAAATGTAATTTCCACCTCTATAGCGCCCTGAAAGTCAAACATTGCCATGGATGCCGCCCTTACATCATGCATGTCTACTTTGACACGATAACAGTCCACCTCCTGCCACTGTTCCTCTCCCAAGGGACGCACCTTCAGGATATAGTCCCTCTGTCTGGCAGCCCCATCCGGTACAGGATATATTTCCACTCTGTTTTCTTTTCCACTTGGATTCTTCCTGATTGTATTTGCCATTGGTCATTTCCTTTCAAGTCTTTCCTTCCACCTTCCCGTCCCGGCAGATCTCTTTTTATCCTGCGAACGAGACGTGACTGCATATAATTTCAGTATATAGGAAACCTTCTCGGGAATGCATGGTAAAAAAACTAGAAACAGGGTAATTTTTATCGGGGACCGCTGCATGATACAGCGATCCCCGATTCCTGCCAACATATTTTATACAATACAAAACATATAGTTTAAAATATATCCTATTCGACCTTTATATGAAATCCCTCATAAATGCCCACAGGGACGTCCGTCCCAAAGGGATATTCTTCTATTGTCTCCTTCTCAAAAAAGTAAACGGTGACACGCTGCTTCGCAGGATCCACGATCCAGTATTCCCTGACGCCGGCAGTCTGGTATTTGAACAGCTTTGTAAAATAATCCATGGATCTGCTGCCTGGCGAGACAATCTCAATCACCCAGTCCGGCGCGCCATTACATCCCCGGTCTGTGATCTTATTTTTATCACAGATCACGGATATGTCCGGTTCCACATAGTTTCGCTCATCCTGATTTATGAATACCGCAAACGGAACCGGAAAGACTACGCATTCACCATGATTCCGGCTGATATGGTCTCTAATCCGATAAATGAAATCCGAAATAAGCATCTGATGCCTTGTATCCGGCGATGCCATATAATAAATTTTTCCGTCAAGCAGCTCTGCCCGTTCCCCATCTGGCAGCGCATAAATATCTGCAATGGTATATTCCATTTCCTTCCTCAATGCATCCACTGTTCCACCCGCTTCCTATCACTCATTTTCCGGATCCATCACATACACAATGGCTTCTCCTGTTTCATGGTTTACATAGCCGACACCGGACCGGACCTGCGAAACCACTCTTCTCCCGACCAGTTCCTCCAATTCCTCCCTGGTCATCATTCTGTCCGGATTGGATTCCGCATATACCTTTAACACCTCCTGGATCTGCTCAGGGGTCAGACCCCTGGGATTCCCCTCCCGGTATTCCTTTAGTATCGCTCCCGTTTCTTCCAGGGTCAGGCTCTCCGGTATTGCGCTGCGTCTATTATGATATGCAAATATCCCTGAAACAACCAATAATCCTGATAATATGGACACTCCCGCCACAACTGTTTTCTTCATACCTGATACCTCCTCTGAAATAGAATCCCGCGATCTACAATTTTTAAGCTATATCAATTATACCATCTATCAGGGTTCGGTACAATTCCATTTGCGTCCAAAATTCCAACCAGAAATTCCAACCAAACCCCAACCGAACAACCACTAAAAAAGCGTCCCCTCGTGACGCTTGCAAGTTCGCACAGCGAACTTGTGAATGCATGCGTCCGACGACGCAGTTTCCTATAAGGCAAGAAGTCAACAATACATTAATCCGGTATTTTAGGAATAGTCGTTTTAATCATCATAATGTCCTCTGCATGATATAATTTTAATATTCTGCAATTCATCAACATCGTATACTAACCGATTCTTTTCACCGAAACGGGAGGATTGAAGTAAATCTATCTGTTGATTTTCTGCATCTTCTTGATAATAGATTGCCAATACATGCGGTCTTTCAAGACCCGGATTACCGTAATCGTGGAATCCTCCACAACAAAGAAGATTAAATATGTACTGTAAGGCTTGAAATAAATGCTCAATCCCTCAATTACATATCCCGTAGCTTCATAGCCTTTGGGAAAGGAATCCAGCTCTTTGATAGCCTTCTTTATCTTCTTTGAAAAGTTTTCCGCATATTCACGATATTTGAAGGTGTCGAGAATATACTTTTTGGTTAATTTAATATCCAAGAGAGCGTCTTTGGAAATCACAATTTTGTATTTTTTAGGTTTATCTAAAGAATGTTTTTCTTCTTTTGGCATTTATATTTTGTCAATTTCCTCCCATGCTTCATCAATCGTATAAACATCGCCTTTTTTCATGCTGTCTATTCCTTTGGAGAGTTCGTCATATAATGCGCCTATGGCTGCTTTCTCGGAATATTCGGTTTTTAGGACTTCCTGGTTTCTGATTGCCTGTGCTGCAGGTGCCATAGTATCACTTCCTTTCGATTGTTGACTTTATTATACGGTATTTAGTATTGGCTTATCAACAGATTTTATTAAATTTTTCTCAAAGCTGTGTGTCTTAGAATTTCATGGTTCATGGTTAAATGTTCCAAGTGATTTCAATGTTTCCGTCTGCAATGCGAATAACTTTGATAAGCGTATCAACTACCGCCTGTCTGTCCTCGAAAGAGAGCGTTTCCCATGTTTTCACATGATTGGTGATCTGTTTCAATCTGCCCTCTGTGTCTGTGACATTTGCCGTAATGATTTCTTCCTGCAAGGCTTTTCGTTCTGCGTCCAGTTCTGATACTTTTTCATCTATGTATTTCATCAGAACACCGCTTGCCCCGGACACTTTGGAGAGAAGTTCTTCGATTTCTTCCTCAATCTGTGTCAGACGGATTTTTTTCGTCATGTGCCTTTGTTCTTCTCCCGTGTTAGATAGGCAGGAGAGTTTTTGAAATTCTGACAGTCTTTCCTTGATTGCACTAAGCATATATTCCTCTAAAACGTCTGCATAAACCGTACAGCCTGCCCCGGTGCAGTTGCTTCCGCGGCTTCCCGACTGACTGCAAACAAAGTAACGTCCCCACTTTGTTTTTGCCTTACGGATTGTCAGCGCATAACCGCACTTTCCACATTTTACCTTTCCAACGAGCCATGAATTTTTCGGCTTGCAGGTCTTTGTGGACTGTCGGTTGTTCAGACACCGTATGCGGCAGGCTAACCATGTCTTAGAGGGGATAAAACCCTTATGCGGCGCAAGCACAATCTCTTTGTCGGATAAGTCGCTCTGCTTTCTTGAAGTGGAAACCGTACCTTTGTAGAGATAGCAGGCATTGTAACCCGTAAAATCACTTGCCGGATTATAGATGTTTGCACCTTGACTTTGGAAAAACTGATACACGTCAATATCGGCTTGCACATACACGGGATTGCGGAGCATTTCACTGATACGGGCGGTATTCCAGTTTGCGCCACGCAGATTTTTAATCTGGTGTTCGTTCAAGTACCGCACAATGTCCCCAAGTGAATTGCCCGTGTCCGCATACATAGAGTAAATCAGCTTTATCTGTTCGCTTTCCTCCGGGACTTCCTCGTACATGGACGTGCGGATATTGTCAATGACCGTGTTTGTCAGACGGTAGCCGTAGGGGATACGTCCGCCCATGTAGAAGCCGCGCTTACACCGTGCATAATAAGCGTCCGTTACCCGCTTTTGTATAGTTTCCCGTTCCAGTTGGGCGAACACGATACAGATATTTAACATCGCCCTGCCGATCGGTGTGGACGTGTCAAATTTTTCCGTGGAAGAAACAAACTCCACATGATATTTCTGAAATATCTCCATCATGTTTGCAAAATCCAAAATGGAACGGCTGATACGGTCGAGTTTGTAGACAATAACCCGTTTGATTTTTCCTGCGCGAATATCGTTCATCATTTTTTCAAAGCCGGGACGGTTGGTGTCCTTGCCCGAAAAGCCTTTGTCTGTATATTCAATGCAGGCTTCCCCGTGGGTTTCGTATCTGCAATACTCAAGCTGGCTTTCTACGGATATGCTGTCCTTTTTTTCGATTGACTGTCTTGCATATAATGCGTCGTACATTCTATCTACCTCCTAAAACGTAAGACGCATATCCACAAAACGATCATATCGTTTCCATGATTGTTTTGCAAGGGACTTACGCATATTTCTTAAAAATCTGATAGAGCCTTGCCCCGATTTCCTGCCGGGCTTCCTGCTCTGATTTTTTCTGAAAGGCGGGGTAGATGTTGGTAACGGTCAGCCTCATTTTATCTTTGCGTATTTGGGTATCGGGTGTAGGAGAATTATTCGTTTTTGACATAAACTTTCTCCTTTGACGGTTTCCCTAAATTTTATGAGAAGCGGCAAGTACACTATACGGGAATAGCGTAAACTTCCCCTTTACTACTTACTACGCACGGGAGGTAAAAAATGGCAAAGTTTCCGGGAAATTTTATAAAAAATTTAGAATAGCGGAATAGCAAGCATAGGGATTGAGTACTCAATCCCGAAAAATTCTCTATCTCTATGAGAAGCAACGTATAGAATTTTTATTTGTTGGGAAGTTTCCCAAACCCTTATAGAAAAACGAAAACGGAAAACAAATACAGACAAGTAAGAGCAGGAGTAAAAAGCGTTTTAAGGGCATTTCCGGGGCATTTTGTAGCGTACAGGGAAATACCCATTACCGCCCGGAAAAGGGCTTTTAAGCGTCCACAAGGGCAGAAAAAGACACCGGGGAATGATAATTTTTCAATCATCATTTCTCGGCGTTTATCCGTCAAATTTATAGCCGACACCTAACACGGTTTTTATGTAGGTCGGTTTTTTGCTGTCCGGCTCTATCTTTTTCCGCAGGTTGTAAATCACATTGACAACGCTTGAATGGCAGCTATCACTATCCATGTTCTAAACGGCTTCAAAAATCTGTTCTTGTGTGAGGACAATTCCGGGATTGGAAGCAAGAAATACAAGTGTGTTGTATTCAAGGCGGGTAAGGTTTATTTCTTTCCCGTCTTGAATTACATTGCGTTGGTTTTGTCTTATTTCCAGTCCCGAAAAAGATAACACGGAAACAGGTGTAATCTGCATAGGTTCAAGTTGTATATAATCAGATATTGCCGATATAATTTTGCCAATTATTTTTTCTTCCTGTTCATTAAGTGTCAGCAGTAATAATTTCCCCATGCGGACATCTCCTAAAGTTCCTCATTTCTTAAAATGCACGATTTATGTTTTCAATATGGTGTGTCGTTTTATCTACGGATTTACGCCTGTTTCTGCTTGAACCATTCATTAACATATGCTGCGATATAAGGGACAATTCGTTTTATCTCAATAGTGCTTGTATTGATACATAAGTGATAGGTTTCTTTTTCGCCCCACTTGGTATCTGTCAGAAAACTTCTGTAAGCGGCTCTGTTTTTATCTATTTCACGCATTTTTTGTTCAAGCTCTGCGGTGGTTAGGTTTTCACCAACAGGTGCGTATGCTTTACACCGTTGAAGTTTGACTTCCCTGTTCGCATATACAAAAATATTGAATGGGGAATATTTTTCTAAAATTACGTCTGCACTCCTGCCAACAATAATACAACTTCCCTGCGCTGCAAAACGCTCAATTATTTTGCGCTGCTTAATTGCAATCTTTATAGCCTGTTCCGCTTCATGGTTCATTGCCGTTATAAATTGGTGTCCAATCGTAAGGGGATAGGCAGACTGTATTTTCTTTTCCGACATATGAGCCACATAGTTTTCGTCAAAACCATCTTCTTTTGCAATCAAAGCGATAATTTCCTTATCATAGCAGGGAATGTCTAAAGTGTCTGACAGACGTTTTCCTAATTCTCGTCCCCCGCTGCCAAATTCTCTGCTGATTGTTATAATCATTTTATTGTTCTCCATTTGCTTTTCCTCCATTTTCTTTGTTTGAATATAATTTTGGTTAGGACATAATTTATGCTTTCATAGGCAATTCATTTTTCTGTATGCTTAGTTTTTTGTAAGTGTTGATATACAAACCGGCGGCAAGTGCCAGTGAAAGTATATCAGCTACCGGCTGTGCCCAAATTAAACCATTAAGCCCTAAAGCAGCTTTCAGAATGAACAAAGCGGGAATAAAAATAATTCCCTGTCTGCTCAAATTGATAACTAGTGAAGCCGTGGCTGCACCCATAGCCTGTAAAGCATTGGTAAGAATATAGAACACGCCAAACAGGAAACTTGTTGTAAGTAAAATTCTTGCAAAGGAAACGGCATAATCAAAAGCGGTAACATCTGTTAAAAATGCGCTGACAATCTGGTTTGCAAACAGATAGCAGACCGCAGTTAATACAACGCCTAAAATCAAGGAAAAAATCATAGAGAACTTAAACACGTCATTGAAGCGTTTCCATAATTTTGCACCTACAAGATAGCCAAGCAAAGGCTGTACGCCCTGTCCTAATCCCATACATACCATTCCTGCAATAATGACAACTTTCATGGCAACGCCCATTCCCGCAATCGCCATATCGCCGTATTCTGCCATTTGGCTGTTGATGATGATTTGTGAAACGCTCATTAGCAAAGAGCCTAATGCGGCGGGGATACCAATTACAAGTACGCTGCTGCAAACTTTGTCTTTTAATGTAAAGTCTTTGATATTGATACTAAGTATTGACTTCCCACGGAGAAAATAGAAAATATAGTAACCTGCGCCGAAAAGGTTTCCTATTACCGTAGCGATTGCTGCGCCTGCAATATTCCAGCCAAAGCCTAAAATCATAACCGGGTCAAGAATAAAATTCAGAAGATTTCCAAGAAGCTGTCCCATCATAGCTTTACCGGCTTCTCCCTCGGCACGGATTATATTTGCATAACAGTTTGAAATCAACACGAAAGGACCACTGTACGCCACGATACTTAAATAAGTTTTTGATAAGTCCCATGTATCAGAACTTGCCCCGATCAGTGACAGGATAGGGTTCATAAAAATCAGAAACAGGGCAGCCATTACAACGCCGACAACGATACAACTCCACATACAGAAAGAGCAGACTTTTTTTGCGTATTCCTTTTTTCCCTCTCCTAAAGCACGGGATATGACTGATGTGCCGCCAATACCGAAAGCCGTACCTACCGCCATAAACATTAAAAATACGGGCGTTGCAAGCGAAACAGCCGCAACCTGTAAAGCGTCATGCGTCTGCCCGATAAAGAATGTGTCAGCTAAATTGTAGACCAATACCATTAACATAGCTGCTATTGCAGGTAAGGCGTTTTTAAATACTGCCTGTGAAACAGGGGCTTTGCTGAATACTTCCATTGATTTTTGATTATCCATTATTATTCCTCCTAACATAATTGCTTGCGATTGATAGCTAGCGATTAACAAGAGCATTTTTTTGTCTGCCCTATACAGGCAGACTTTATATATCCTTGCTTATTAGATTTATTTTTCTTAGTAAGGACAAAAGCGTTTCTACTTCTCCTGCTGAAAGATTTTCTAAAAGTTTTTGTTCCGTATCTTCCATTTCCTGCTTTGCTTCGTTGCAGAATTTTTCTCCAAGAGGAGTAATTTCAACATACTTTATACGTTTATCGTCCTTATCCCCGGAAACATGAACAAGTTTTTTCTGTTCCAAGCGGGAAATCAGTCCGACTGTTGTGGATTGCGCCAGTGACAGACGTTTTTCCAATTCCTTAAAAGTGGTTTTTTTTGCGGGCATATTTAATATCTCAATTAAAGCGGACATTTGAGAAAAAGTAAGGTTTGTTTCTTTCAACCGGGTATTTGCCTTTTTCTCAAAAGCGTTGTTAATTTGACGTATTAATATTCCGCAATGATTTTGCTCATTCAATGCCAACCCTCCAATCTGTGAAAAAGGATAGCACACTTTTTGGAGAATGTCAATAGTATACGATTGATTATTTTAAAAAAAGAACTTTGGAATGGCAATCCGCAGACTGCCATTCCCCGGTGTTTCATTACTCCATATCTTCAGCAGGCAAAAACATAAGCCCGGCAAATTCTTCTTTATGCCTTTGCCATTGATAAAGGGTAATTAAGGTATAAATGAATATCTATGTTGTATCAACCTCTTTCCATTCCCTTCATGCGATAGGGAAAAACCAAGCTTGTCCTTTCTTTTTGTGCGAAAGCCGAAGCCCGCAGCTTTGAGGTTCGTGTGGGTATGCGTCTTAGTGATTATATTGTGCGTGTTCTGATTTACTACAATCTTCCCGGTTCGCTTCATCAATCCGTCTGGAATATCCGGGACGATACCTTAATCTTTCAGGCTTACCCTTGCCTTTCATTGCACCGTTTCTGCGTATATCTTCTAACAAATCATTGTTTTTTTTCAGAGTCTTTCTGTCCTGGGCCTCCCAATAGGTGTAATGCTCCCAGCTATCGCCGTAAAATGTCAAATCATTCATTTTCCATTGCCCGCAATTCTTCCATGGTTTTTGTTATGCCTTTCCCCTGCGCAATATCAGCATACCCCTTGTCCAGCATAGCCAAATACTCTGCATTCCTTTTTGCTTTTGCCATTTCATTATATTCTTTTTCAGATACGATTACTACATTTTCATTTTTGGGTCTTGATACAATAAGCGTCTCACCGCCTATCACTTTATTACACCATTCTTTAAAATTTTCACGCACATCCATGCTCTTTACCACCAACATAGTATCACCACACATTTTCGTATGGTTTTTCGTACTTTTATTATACATAGTATTATATGTCTGTCAAATTATTTTATGTTGGAAATGCAAAGTAATTGAAAACAGCCCCAACCGCGGGGGCAGGGCTGATTCCTATTTAACTGTCTAATTCCTTTAGTCTTAATAACCACTTTGCAATCGTTCCGCTGTCGAAAAAGGAGAGCAGCGTTCCTTCATTGAACCTATCTGCCCGGACAGCACCTACAAGCAATGCCATAATACATTTTCCGTCTAATACGGAAATATCCGCTTTCTGCATGGACTCTTTGCCCCATTCAAGGTTATTTTCCCTCAAAATATCGCTGTAATGGTTCAGTCCATATTCTGGATGGTTTTCCTGGGATGAGTAAATATCATGTATAAACCGCCTTACTACTTGAGAATATTTCACATAAGGCAATCGGATAGGATTTTCTGGTGTGCCGTCATTATCCTTGTCCACTATCCATTTTCCGAAACCGTCACTTTCCATCTCTGGCAGATAATCCGTCAATGTCTGATACATATTCAATCCCCCGCAAATTTTTTCAGCAACCGTATGAATTCAAGTAGGTTATCCGATCCGATAATTTAGTAATGAAATAAAGACCTTTCGAAGCCTCACACCTCGAAAAGCCTTTATTATCAAAGCTGCTGACGGGAATCGGACTTTATACCGCCCCGAAAAGCCTATAAAATCAAGGAGGAAAGCACACTGTCTACAGTATGTCTACAAATAGGATTCTTATTTTTCTAAAATGTCCTTTAACATTTAAATTATACCAAAGCACATCATTACTGCATAATGTGCTTCCTATATTTGCCATAACATACATAACCTATCATGTTTCCTGTTCCTGCATATCATCCTCTCGCATTTCAAATAAATCTCCAACTTCACAGTCAAAATAATCGCATGATTTTAATATCAGTTTTGCGTCAATTTACAAACATTCTGGCCAAATGAATGGGAACAGGAATGCACAGAAACAGAGATAAAAGAATTATATAAAATACTTGAAGATTACCAGAACAAAGCAAACTAAAACGAATTGTTTTGTCATATTATTGAACAAAGGACATTCTAAGATTATAGAATGTCCTTTGCTATTTTTTTCCATAACTACGCCATGTTGCCCAAATGCCCAAAAGAAAGGATTTCCCGGTATTTCATCCGCCTTTGTTCTCAAATTGTTCTCAAACACAACAATTACGCCAGCATTTCAGTAAACTGTATCTCATAATAAAGGATCATATCACATTTTCTGATTTCAGACAGCCACTGACGGCTCTTTCCTTCTGTATAGCAGAATGAAATTCCGTCTGCCACACGATTCAGGAAACCTGTCTCAGGGTCATCACACAGCCGGAAAACGTTTTCCAGTTCCGCCACAAAGACGCGTATTTTCTTCGCTCCTTCCATCTCATCCACAAACACAAAGGATACCGCCGGTGTCATCTTTAGCATTTCTGCCGTTTCCTCTAATTTGTCAATATCTCTTTGGGAAAAATTATAATTCTTTCCTTCTGTGGGCGGTATATTCCTGCCTTTCACAGATACCGCATAACGTTCTTCAGAGCCATCCCTTTTTACGGCTATAACGTCCGCCCCCACATGGTCGATCAGGGCAACCGACATATTATTTAGCTGCCCCATCACATACATGGTCAAATGTTCCGCAAAATCCCCAAACTGCTTTGCCCATCTTCCGTCTCTCTCTTGTGTGTTCTGCATACCTTTTTCCTCCGCTTTTCATTTTTATATTTTTATCTTTTGATTATGCTGTATCAAAATTCCGTTCAGAATATGCCTTATGCAATCGGCTCTTTTACATTCCTTTACTTTGCTGCATTGCCGGATGTATCATATTCGTATTCATAATCAGTCCAACTGACTAAGCCACTCTCACCAGCACCATACAACGTATCCCTTGTCATATTACCGAAAGCATCATATTCGTACTCATGCGATCCGGCGAATCCACTAAGAGTATAAGAGATTTCCTTTATAAGATTGCCAGATGCATCATATTCATACTCAGTCCAACTATGTATATATCCTTTCTCTGTATTATAACCTTCTTTTCTTGTCAGATTACCGGACGCATCATATTTAAACTCAAGCCATAAACGCATCCGTCCAGTATCTCCATAATGCCTCTCTCTTATCATATTACCGAATGCGTCATACGCATACTCTTCCCAAGAACTTATTCCTCCATCTTCTCTATATTGCGTTTTTTTAATCAGATTACCGGACGCATCATATTCATATTCATACTCATGCCACGTATTCACTTGACCATCATAAAAATAAGTTATATCTTTTGTCATGTTCCCAGATGCATCATATTCATACTCAATATACATACCACTCCCTATTGTCTCCTTTGTCATATTTCCTGATGCATCATATTCATACTCATAACAACTTGTTTGGGAGCCATCTGCAAAACACGTTTTTTTTATCATATTTCCGAACACATCATATTCATATTCATATCTACTTGTTCCACCAAAATGTTTGCCGTCGGGATTCGTCTTTACACTTGTCACCGCCAATATAACAGCTTCAGGTTGCTTTTCTTCCTCCTGCACGGTTTCCCCTGACGCTACGCTCTCTTCCGGCTGCGCGGCTTCCTCCGCTCCCTTACTTTCCTCCTGTCCCGCTTCCGCCGCACTGCCCATGGTCTCCCGCGGCTGCCCGCATCCCCCAAGAATCAGCGCTGCCGTAAACACGGAACACAGTATCATGCGTATTCTCTTTCTTTTCATTACAATCTCCTCCGCCTTTGTTTTTGCACGTCATATTTGGATGTTAGAACCTTACATCTGACATACTATCCCCACTATACTACAGTTGATTTCCCATTGCAAGATATATACTGAAATTTCTTTCACCTATCATTTTCTTGCAATTATTTTACAGCTAACATACAGAATGAGAGAAGATTATAATATCATACATAAGGAGACCGGCTATGGACAAATTTGGAAAGGCAACTTTGAATCTGGAACAACTGATAAAAGAGAAGGGCATCAGCAAAACACAATTATCTTACAGGGCAGAAATAAGCCATACACAGATTAACCGTTTTTGCAAAAATGATGTGGCACGGATTGACTTAAGCACTATATCAAGATTGTGTTACGTCCTGAATTGCAATGTCTCTGATTTGATCCGATACGAACCGCCCACACAATAAATACAAAAGTTACTTTCACAGCAAACCCTACTGAGACAAAGGAAAATGGGAAACCCTGTAAAATCAAGGTTTCCCACTAAAATAGCTACTCTGGGTGACAGGATTCGAGCAATAAGCTTAAAGTTGTTACTTCTCAAAACCAATAATCAAGAAACGGAATACAAAGCACTATATTTTGAAAAATTTATTCTTTTATATTGTCTCGTCCCTAATCTCAAATAAATCTCCAACTTCCCAATCAAAATAATCGCATAATTTCAATATCAATTTTGCGCCAATTCGTTGAAATTCATCTCTGTAATATCTGTTAAAGTTGGTTCTCTCTATGTCCAGAGCGGAGCACACTTTCTTTTTAGTCAAGTTTCTTTCGGCCAACAATTCTTCAAGCCTTAAATGTAAGTACTTCATCCCTAAACCTCCCTCTATAATTTCATTTTAAACAAATTTACTCCAAAAAGTAACTCGCTATATTAGCATGTCTATTTAGAGAGGTTTTAATATTCATATTTTGTAATATCCTATATACTCTTTACGTGCCAGCATGTTTAATGGCCAGACAGGGGGAAGCCGGAATGTGTCAAGCGAACCGTGGAATACCGCAGTCCTGCCCTTGGACGAGGATATGCCGCGAAAGTCACTTGACACATGGACACTCGCTGGCAAAGAAGAATAGGCATAGGGGGATTGATAAATGCACTTCTTATCAATCCCCCTTAATTATATACTAATTCTGAATCAGGTGCGGCCAAGCACTATACTGCATTCCCTGTTTAACGCGGAGCATATAAAACCTTTCCTCCCTTGGTATTTTTATGTATTGTCTTTATATTCATTCTATATTTTATCACATTGTTCTTTGCGCCGTAATAGTCAGACAATTTCTTTAACCACTCCTCGAAGTCTTGCAATTTATTGCTAATATCTGTACTCTGATATTTATAAAATTCAATTAGATACAGTTTCCAAACAATTAAATCAAAAGTTTTTCAATAATACTTTTTTCGTCAAACCCCCTTTAATTATATCAATCTGCCTTTCCACATGCTTAGAATTTTATATGCCTTGTAGCCAGAATCAACTGGCAAAAATCAAGGAGGTAATTAATTATATGAAAAACGTTACAAGTAAAGGGACAAATAAGGAAACATATGAATGTTTCGATACTATTAATGATCGAATCAAGGAAATTAGGTTGAATAACAAAATGACAATTTCAACCGTTTCCAAATTGCTTGGCTATTCTGTGGATTTAATCAAAAAAATAGAATCAGGAAAAAGAAATGTTACTACAGACCATGTTATTGATTACTGTAATTACTTTAAGGTTCCTTCTGACTACATTCTTTTTAGAAAGAAAAATAAATCTACCAAAGAACAGTTAGCGGAGCAAATTGCAGAACTTCCTATCCATGATCAACTGGAACTAACGAAATCCATAATTGACCGTCTTTACAAACTGCAATCAAATAGTGATTGATCAAAAATAGTGCAAGCAGATTAAAGGGGACAAATTGTCCCCTTTAACCTACTTTATTTGTCCCTTATATCCAGTGTATGCTAAACCTACAAAGAACAGCGCTGAAACTTTGAATTTTGCGGGTAGTGTCAAGTAGTCTATGAAAAAACCGGGCCGAAAAAATAGGCTCAACTGA
>CAOKWI010000032.1 GCA_948473115.1 uncultured Lachnospiraceae bacterium
GTCCCTTCCTCCACAAACCCAAGCCGCCTGGCACGATCGGGGCTGAACTGTTACATTGCAACCGCACAGGAGGAAAAATTTTGATGACATAGAACATTATATGTGATATATTTTTTAGAGTATAAACAATGGGATTGCAGCAGGGCATGTGGAATGTAAATAACATTGCGATATATAACAGCGTTTTATGGAAACGCCAATTGACAGAAATATGACTAAAATAATCTGGCAGTCAGCGTTTCCCTGAAAAAGATTACACTATAGGGGAGATTATGGACAAAATAAAAAAGAATCAGGTTTTGGAGATATTGAACTATTGGAAGACAATAGAGTTCCTGGGTCAAAATGATATTCCGGTAGAAAGTCTGGACAATAAAAAAACAGTAGAGGCAGTCAGGCATGGTAAAAAGGTCGGGAAAAGTAAGATTGAAATATTTTCGGAACTTACGATGCCCTATATTCAGATAGACGAAACAATAGAGAGTGACAAGATGAAGTACTCAGATTTTCCGGATATTGGAGAAACTGTGTTTTTTAGTGTCGGAAGAATCAATCGAAACCGTGTGGTTGAATATCTGGAGAAATATGTAGACAATCCGGACGCAAGCCCGGAGATTGCCTATCCTAAGGGATGTGCGATCGCGTGGTGCTCATTCAAAACGGATCATGAAGGTTTATACATACAGGACAGCTTTCAGCTGTCACCGATTTTGTGGGCAGTTTCAATATGGGATAAGCGATGTGCCGGAGGTAAGGATGATTTCGTATTAAATGTACATGAGTACCGTGAAATAGTAAAACAAATGGATGGGGAACTGCAGACGAAGAATGTAAGTCAGTTTCTGGCGGCTGTCTATGAAAAGGTTTATCGGGAATGGGTCAGGGAACCTTTTGGGAAAGCAGATAATGATGCCATTGGTTTTTTTGAATATAATAGATATGAAAATCAGGAGAAACGTGACAGGGATGAGACTCCGAAGGACTATGCGGATTTAGGAAGAAGCTATTTCTTAGACGATCTCATTCTTTTGACAAAGCTCATTGATTCGGGAGAATTTGGCGAAAAATGCGCCTATGAGGAGAAAGTCATTTCTTATATTCTGGCGGGGTATGAGAAGACGATGGGGATGGGAGATATGGCTCGTACCATCATTTCTTCCAAGGAAACAGCGTCTGATATGAGGAAGTTCTTTGAAGAAATACTGGATGTAGAAAGGGCGCCGCTTGGAAAATGGCCGGCCAAGTACATGCCCGCACTAATGCAGCAGGTTGCCGTTAATATTGCTATAGACCAGGGAGATCACACGCCGATATTTTCGGTAAACGGACCGCCGGGCACAGGGAAGACTACCCTGCTGAAGGAGATTGTGGCAAGTAACATTGTTGACAGGGCAATGCTTTTGGCTGAAAACGGACCAGATCCGGATACTCTTTTTGAGAAGCATTCCTTTCAGAAGGGTCCCCTGGAAGCCTATGGAAATTCATATTTTAAATATGCGCCTGGTTACTATTCCATGAAGAATGACAGGATAAATAATTATAGTATGCTGGTTGCATCCTGTAATAATGCAGCGGTAGAAAACATTACGATTGACCTGCCAAGGGGAAAAGATATTCTTGAGGGTCTGGAAGCGTCAAAAAATGATGATGCATCAGTAAAAAAAGGTCTTGATGAAATCCGGGATCTGTTTGATATTGAAAAATCCAAAGATGTTGAGACAATTGCGTTATATGGCAAAAGCCGGGAAGAAAAGGATATTTTCTTTACTCGGTATGCAAATAAGCTTCTTGGGGTGGAAGACTGCTGGGGATTGGTTTCAGCCCCGTTTGGAAAACGCTCCAACATCAAAAAGTATTGCAATGCAGTATTAAGCCCTTTTCTGGAGGAATACCAATCAAAAGATACGCGGGCATATCACGGGCAAAGATATGCGGAGCAGCGGAAGCTTTTCTTAAAACAATATGAGTTGGTCGTGAATTTGAGGGAACAACTCGAGGAATTATGCAGGGCAGGCAGAAATCTTTCTTTAGAATTGCAGGATCTGTCAGCGGAGGAATTATCACGGTTAATTTATGAATTGGAAGGGAAAAAGCAGCATTTTATCGACAAACTGAAAGCGGAACAGCGTGAAATCATGCAGCTGGAGGAATCAAGACCGAGGAGATTCTTTGCCAGGCATAAAAATACATCAACCAGGGATGAACTGATTTCCAGATCAAAACAGGCTGTGGAGCAGATCGAAAGTTCATTGGCAGACATCGATAGAAAACTGGCAGATATTCGGAATTTGCAGGAATATCATGCATTACTGAAGCAGTATTCTGACGGGGAGAGAAAGCTTACGCCTATTGACAGGGATTTTATGGGAAAATACCTATCGGATGATTTGGACCAGATAACACAGGCACAGACCACTAATCCGTGGTTTACTGCACGGTATAATAGAGAGCGGGAAAAGCTGTTTCTATACGCCTGCAAGCTTCATAAGGAGTTCGTAATATCATCCAAGTGTGTGAGACACAATATTATTAATTTGATGATTGCCTGGAATATGTATGACGGGTGTGACGAGAGAATGCAGGATGCTGACCGGAAAGCGGCCATGCCATACTTGCTTCAGTCTTTATTTTTGTTGACTCCGGTCATTTCAACGACTTTTGCATCAGCGCAGACTTTCTTGGGCGATATTGAGGAAAGCGGAGTGCTTGGTACGTTGATAGTGGACGAGTCCGGTCAGGCGCAGCCGCAGATGGCTGTGGGTGCGATGTTCAGATGCCGGAAGGCGATGATCGTTGGAGATCCAAAGCAGATTGAGCCGGTGGTGACGGCCGAGACAGATATGATAAAGCAATTGCTGTCTTCACAGATTTTATCCGGCTATAAGGATAAAAAGATATCTGTTCAGAGTTTCGCAGATTATCTGAATCCATTCGGGACTTTTCTGGGTGAGGATGAAGAAAAGGAATGGGTAGGGTGTCCATTGGTGGTGCACAGGCGTTGCATTGATCCGATGTATTCTATCTCCAATATTTTATCCTATGATGGAACAATGCGGCAGCAGACAGCAGAACCCAAAGCGGATAGGGCGGCTACATTTATTCTTGCCCAAAGCTGCTGGATAGATGTTCAGGGGAGCGAAAATCCAGGAACAAAAGACCATTTTGTAAAAGCGCAGGGAGAGGTGGTTCTTAAATTATTAGAAGAAAAATTTAAAAAAGATCCAGGCGAAATCCCTAAGCTGTTTATTATTACGCCTTTTACATCTGTAAAAATGGGCATGATCGATATGATTAAAAATTCTGATTTTTACAGGAAGGAGCCCCGGGTAAAGAAGTGGCTGGATGACAATAATGTGGGAACGGTTCATACATTTCAGGGGCAGGGCACGGATGAAGTCATTTTCCTCTTAGGGTGCGATAAAAACGCAACAGGGGCAGCAAACTGGGTGAACAGAAATATTGTAAATGTTGCCGTAACAAGGGCGAAATTTCGGATTTACTTGGTTGGTGACAGGACTGTCTGGACATGTAAACCGGTTAAAGTGGCACGGGAGCGCACCGGAAATGTGACAGACGCTGACAAGTTGGACAATATCTTGTCGGCTTCCTGCCCCCGTTGTGGGAAAATGCTGGTCGAGAGAAACGGGAAAAACGGCAAATTTTGGGGATGTTCCGGATTCCCTGCATGCAGGTATACGAAATCATTTTAAGGAAATGTAAAAATCCAAACTGTGTAAACGTTTTGAAGCGCTGATGACGAAACAGAAATTACGGAAGAAGACTTTCGGGGTAGGAAGGGAAAGCATGAAATTTCTACATTTAGGCGATCTGCACCTGGGAAAGACGCTGGGTGATTTTGATTTGATTGAGGATCAGAGGTATATCCTTGACCAGATTCTCCATATCGCAGATAAAGAATCCATAGACGGCGTGCTGGTCGCCGGGGATGTGTATGACAAATCCATTCCCAGCGAGGCGGCCACGCGGCTTTTGGATTATTTCCTGGTCGAACTGGCTAAAAAAGGAATAAAGGTATTTATGGTGAGCGGCAACCATGATTCGGATGACCGTCTGAACTTCGGAAGCGCTCTGTTTGCATCCAATCAGATCTTCATATCGGCTGTCTTTGACGGAACGTTGCCTAAACAGAGCCTTGCCGACGGCGATACAGAGATTGATATCTATATGCTGCCGTTCGTGAAGGCTTCCCAGGTAAGGCATTATTTCCCGGAAGAGACCATAGAGAACTATGATGCTGCTGTCCGAACCGTTATAAAAAATACTCCCATAAACAGGAACCATAAGAATATCCTGGTGGCACATCAGTTTGTAGCAGGAAAGGGAGAGGATCCTGCACTTGCGGGTTCTGAAGGCGTTGGGACACAGAGTGTGGGCACGGTTGAAAAAATAGGATATGACTGCTTTGACGAGTTTGACTACGTGGCATTAGGCCATATCCACTCGTCTCAGGGAGTGGGAAGGGATGAGATCCGATATGCCGGCTCTCCCCTGAAATATTCGCTCAGCGAGGCGAATAACGAAAAGTCGGTTCCCCTGATTACGGTATCGGCAGGGGAAGGGGTCAGGATAGAACTTATTCCCTTAAAGCCCATGCGGGATATGAGACACATAAAGGGGACTCTGAAGGAACTGCTGGATCAAAAGAATATAAAGGCACCGGAGGATTTCATTTATGCAACCCTGACGGATGAGGATATCGTCAATGACGCAATGGGAATTTTCCAGCAGGTATATCCGAATACCGTCCGGATTGATTATGACAATTCCCATACGAGGGAGATTGAGCAGGTAGATATCAGCGGGATGGCCGAAAACAAATCATTCTCCGAACTGATCGGAGACTTTTACAGGCTGATGTACGGCTGTGAGATGACAGAAGAAGAAATGGATGTCATGAGGACGGCAGCAAGGGAGGCAGGTGTCATAAATGAAGCCGATTAAATTAATCATAAGCGCAATTGGCCCCTATGCCGGGGAAGTTCCGGCAATCGAATTTGCTGCCTTTGAGGAAAAGGGATTATTTCTAATATCCGGGGACACCGGTGCGGGGAAAACCACCATATTTGATGCCATCTGCTTTGCATTATATGGAACCACCAGCGGAACATACCGAGATACGAAAAATCTGAGAAGCGAATACGCCGATAAAAAGACCGAGAGTTATGTGGACTTTTATTTTTCTCATCAGGGGCGTGAATTTCATGTCTGGAGGCAGCCCTCTTATGAAAGGGAAAAGCTTCGCGGCTCCGGTGTGATAGTAGAGAAGGAAAAGGCGGTTTTGCAGGAAGAAGACCAGGCGCCCATAGAAGGTCTGACACAGGTGAACAAGGCCATAAATGAACTGCTGCATATCGATGAGAAGCAGTTTAAACAGATTGTGATGATCGCCCAGGGGGAATTCTGGGATTTGCTGAATGCGAAAACGGAGCAGAGGACGGAGATACTGCGCACTATTTTTATGACCAATGGCTATAAAAATATAGAATACAGATTAAAGGATCGGATGGACGCAAGCGGCAGGATCAGGACAGAGGCTGAAAACAGTATTATTCAGCATTTTGGGGATGTGTCGGCAAGTGCGGAGGACGTGCTTTTTGACGAATTGGAGGAACTCAAGGGCAGGGCGGGACGATCCGGGAGTGCGTGGAACCTGGAGGAAATCTTAAGTCTGGTGGAACGCCTGATTCTGTCGGAAAAAGAAAATTTAAAGCGGATGAAGGCAGACTTGAACAAAGCAGAGACCGAACTAAAGAAGAACAATAAGGAACTTGTGCTTGCCAAGACCAATAACGATTTCATTGAGAAAAGGGACCGGCTTGAAAAGGAAAAAGAGGAGCTTGAGAATAGAAAGACAGAAATAGATGAAATCAGCCGGCTTTTGGACAGGCAGAAGAAAGCCACCCGCAAGGTAAACCCGTCTTATGCCGCCTGGAGACAAAAGCGCGATGAAATATTCCTGACCCAAAAGCAGATTAAAGCAACAGAATCCAATCTGGAGACGGCTGAGGCGGCTGCCAGGCAGGCGAAAGACGCATTGGACAATGCCAGGAAACTGGAGCCGGAGGCTGACAGATTAAAGCAGACGATCAGCAGGATTGACGAGGAGGAACAGAAATATCAGCAGAGGGAGGATCTCGAAAAAAAGCGAAAAGGACTTGGGGAACTGGAGCAAAGGATCAGCACAGAGGAAGCAGCGTTAAAGGAACGCGAGCAAACCCTTAAGGAGAACATAAAAGTCCTCAACAGGACAGTCAAAGAATTAAAAGAGAGACCGGCTGAACTGATAGCGGCAGAAAACGAGGGAGAAAAGCTTAAGGAGTTCCAGGAGGAATTAGGGACAATCATAGAGGATCAGATTCCGGAAAGGGAAAAAAGGGAAAAGGAGTTTTCCAAAAAACAGAAAGCTTTTTTGACTGCGCGCAGCAAATATGAAGAAGTAAGCGTCAGAAGAGTAGAGGCTGAGCGTGCCCTGGAAGACAGCAGGGCCGGTATCCTGGCGGAAAAACTTGTGGAAGGAGAGAAGTGCCCGGTGTGTGGATCCGTGCATCATCCGGAGCCGGCCAGGCTGAAGGAGGCGTCGATTTCAGAGGCGGATTTCAAAAAACTCCAGGAAGAAGAGTCCGGGCTTCAGGAGAAAAAGAACCATGCAAATACGGAAGCAGAAATAGCGAAGAGATCCCTGGAGGAATACGAGGGACAGCTTAGGATAACGATACGGGACTGCATAGGAAATCCGTTCCTGGGCTGCATGGAGGTCCCGCTTCCGGACATGGACAGGGAGGAAGCGTCTTTCGAGGAACTGATCGAGGCAGTCAGGGAAGCGAAAACACTGGTTGAGGCGATGGCGAAGGAGAATCATAAAAAATGTCTTTCCCTGGATAAGGATTGCAAGGCACTTAAAAAGGCCGAAAAAGATCTCGAAGCCGCACAGGGAGATGAAACGGAGAAGCTTCATTCAGATAAAGAAGCGCTCAGCGAAAATAAGCAGAAAATGAAACAGGAAATGGCGGAAATAAAAACCATTTTAAAGACGCTTGAGAACCTGAGTTTCTCCGATTGGAAAACGGCCCAAAAAGAGAGAAAGCAGGCAGAGACGAAGAAAAATAAGATATTAGATGATATCACGAGGGCAGAGGAGGAAAAGAAAAAAGCTGACACGGATGCCACCGCCGTAACATCAGAGTTAAAAACGTTGAGGGGCAGCCTGAAACAGCAGGAAAAGGATGAGGAAGCCCTGCGGAAGAAGCTGGATCAGGAAATCGGTGCAAACGGATTCTCTTCTGTGGAGGAAATGCTGGGATTTGTTGTGGATGAGGATGCCATCACGTCATCGGACAAGGCAATGAATGAATACCGTCAGGCCGTTGAAACAAATCGGAAGCAGCTTTCAGATGCCAGGGCGGATGCAAAAGGGAAAAAACCGATAGATATTGCGGAATTAAAGGCTGTATGTGAGGAACAGGGCGCAAATGTAGACTTGATCAGGAAAAACTGTCACAATAGCGAAAGCAGGATCAAGGCGAATGAAGAGAAACAAAAGAGCATTCTTGACAAAAGGGAAGAACTGGAAAAAGCAAAGAAAGAAAATATAACCTGTAGACGGCTTTATGACCTGGTCAGAGGAACTACCGGAAAGGGAAAGATTACACTGGAGCAGTACATACAGGCTGCGGGGTTTGACGGGATTATCGCCGCTGCAAACAGGCGTCTGCTGCCCATGAGCAACGGGCAGTATGAGCTGTACCGCCAGGAGGATTCCCTTGGCAGGAAAAGTAATACTTTCCTGGATCTTGAGGTACTGGATAACTATACGGGACACAGAAGACCTGTGGGAAACCTGTCCGGCGGGGAAAGCTTTAAGGCCTCGCTGAGTCTTGCCCTGGGACTGTCTGATACCGTGTCGTCCAATCTTGGGGGCATACAGATGGATGCACTCTTTGTGGATGAAGGCTTTGGGACGCTGGATCGGAAATCGATTGACAGTGCCATGGAGATATTGATCAACCTGACGGGAACCAACAAGCTGGTGGGAATCATCAGCCACAGGGAGGAATTGATGGAGAATATCCCGCAGCAGATCAAGGTCAGGAAGACAAAGGATGGAAGTCAGATTACGGTGGAGTGCGGTTTATAGACAGGTAATATTTTCATGGAAATACTGGAGCGTGTTTTGGGGGGGGAATATGAAACAAAAAAAGAAGAAAATAATCCTTCGGGTTATCGTAGGGATTGGAATGGCTTTGCTGATTATTGTAATTGTAGTGCTTGTATTGTTTAGAAATGAATTGCGCTCCCTTATGTCATTGGAAAAGGTTGATGATTACGGAATGTATCAAATGACCTATTACGGCGATTATGGATTTGATGAATTTCTGGAAATTGGTGCTGAAAATGATGCAGACATTGAAGCATTTGTAACAAAAAGGTTGTTGAAAGGACTGCCAATAAATTTGGGTGTTACAGGAGATGGTTGCACAGCCTTTGTTGTAAAAAATGAGAATGGCGATATTTTGTTTGGAAGAAATTTTGATTTTTTATATGCTCCGTCTTTACAACTTTATACTGCACCCAATAATGGCTATGCTTCGGTTTCTACGGTCAATCTTGCTTTTGCGGGATATACCGAGGACACTTTACCCAGCGGTTCAATTTTTGACGATTTCTTGACGTTGGCTGCACCATTTCTTCCTTTTGACGGCATGAATGAGAAAGGGCTTGCGATTGCTTTGCTTGCAGTACCAGAAGCGGAAGTCCCATATAATCCCGATAAAGTAACATTAAATACCACCACAGCAATCCGGCTTGTACTTGATAAAGCGGCCACAGTGGAAGAAGCCATTGAATTGTTAAAACAATACAATATATATTTTTCCGGAGGTATCGAGTGCCATTATTTGATTGCTGATGCAAGTGGATATTCTGTAATCGTGGAATATGTAAATGAAGAACTTTGTGTCGTTGAAGCAGAGGACGAATATCAAATTGCATCTAATTTTATTGCCTATAACGAATTGGATATTGGAGAAGGATTTACTGAATTTGAACGCTTTGACAGAGTGCAAAATGCGATAGAAACGAATAACGGTATGCTTGAAGCAAATCAGGCAGTTCAATTATTGGCTGATGTCGGTGTATTTGATGGAAATACAGACAAATTACAATGGAGCGTTCTGTATAATCTCACAACTGGCTGCGGAAAGATTTTTGCTAATCGGAAAACGGATCATATCATAGGATTTAAGCTGGATCATTGATATTGATAAAAACCTCTCCGTTGTCTATAATAATAGGCATAATAAAATGAAAATGTAAGAGAAATATTGCAATTATCTGTCCCGCGTGCTATAGTTGCTATTATCAAATCAATGGGGATAATGGATAGTATGAATACATTTTGTAATAACAGCTTAAGACGCAGAGAAAGAAGACGCAAGTTCTTGTAATCATTGTTTTCCGCATGGTTACAAGGATGTACGTCTTGTTTCTGTGCGGTTGCTGTTTATAAATGTTGTAGATACAGAACCGCAATAGATTTAGCAGAAGCTACTTCCATTGCGGTTCTTTTTTATCTTTTAGAAAATTTCGTCCTGGCAGAAATTGTCTCGCAGGGGCAATTTATTATCTATTAACAAATAATCAGAATCTATGGAGGTTGCTATGAAAAAGAAAATTTGTCAGTATTTATCGGAAGTATTGGCGGAGGTGCCGGAAGAAGAATTATGGAAGATAATGGAAATCCCACCGGAAGAAAAAATGGGAGATTTAACATTGCCATGCTTTATTATGGCGAAGAAAATGCACAAAAATCCAATGCAGATTGCATCTGAACTGGTAGATAAGTTAAATGAGCAGAAAGATGAATTGGGAATTGAAAAAGCAGAGAATGTAGGAGCATATTGTAATATTTACTTAAAACGGGATTTGTTTGTTAAGAACTGTTTTGAGGTATTAGAGAACGACAGGTATGGGGTATCACAGATTGGCATCGGAAAAACGGTATGTATGGATTATTCATCTCCAAATATTGCAAAGAATTTTCATGTAGGGCATTTGCGTACTACGGTAATTGGAAATTCGTTATATAAGATTTATCAAAAGCTGGGATATGACGTGGTGCGAATCAATCATTTGGGGGACTGGGGGACTCAGTTTGGCAAGTTGATTGTCGCATATAAATTGTGGAGCAGTAAAGAACTGGTAAAGAAAAAAGGGATAGAAGAATTACTGCGTATCTATGTGAAATTTAATGATGAATCCGAGCGTAACGGAAACTTAATCATAGAGGCGCGTGAATGGTTTATGAAGATGGAACAAAATGATCCGGAGGCACTGGAGATTTGGAATTGGTTCAAAGATATCAGTATGGTTGAATTTGAGCGTATCTATGGTTTGCTTGGAATATCATTTGATTCTTATTTGGGAGAGAGTTTCTATCGTGATAAAGTACCTGCTTTGGTAGAGAAGTTAAATGATATGGGGATTTTAGTCGAAAGTCAGGGCGCGAAAGTAATAGACCTGGAACAATATAATATGCCGCCATGCCTGATTACAAAAAGTGACGGCGGCTCCATATACCACTCTCGTGATATTGCCGCAATCCTTTATCGTAAGGAACAATATAATTTTGAAAAATGTATATATGTGACAGGGTTGGAACAGTCACTTCATTTCAAACAGATTTTTACAGCGATTGAAGTAATGGGGTATGATTGGAGTAAAGACCTTATTCATGTTCCATATGGTTTAGTGAGTCTGGCAGGTGAAAGGCTTTCAACCCGAGGCGGCAATATTATTTATGCAGAAGACATTTTGAAAGAGGCAATAGAGAGGGCTTACAATGCAATTATAGAAAAGAATCCCTCTTTGGCAGATAAGGAAGCAACTGCAAAAAAGGTTGGTGTTGGAGCCATTATTTTCCATGATCTGTTTCATCAGCGAATTAAAAATGTTGATTTTTCCTGGAAGGAGATATTGAATTTTGATGGGACAACCGGACCGTACGCGCAATATACGTATGCGCGTGCCAAGAGCGTGTTGCGCAAATATGGAAAAACGATAGAGAGTGATGGAATAGATTTTGGAACTTTAACGGATGATGTATCATATAACTTAGTAAAAGTGTTGGCCGGATATGAAGATGCGGTTGTTAATGCAGCAGAGAAATATGAGCCATCCATAGTAGCAAGGTATGTGATTGCATTGGCAACGGCCTTTAATAAGTTTTATCATGACTGCTCTATTTTACAGGCTGATGAAAAAGAGAAGAGGGCACGTTTGCTATTAACGGATTTAGTGCAGAAAATATTGTGTGAGGCATGTGGGCTGTTGGGTATGGAATGTCCCGATGAAATGTAGTTGATTGCACTTAGTGATTTTCAAACAGGTGGAAAAATCAGGCATTCTTGTTTTTGGTGTGAATAAAAAATTGGATGAAAAAGTAACATAATATAAGACAGGGTTTATATTGAATAAAATTTCACCTGTGCGGTTGCCAAAATTCCACCTGTGCGGTTGGACACTCCAAGGAGCGTCCAACCTGACTCTCACATTCACAAAACTCGCGCTTACGCGCTCTTGCGTCTGCTTGCGCATCCGCGTTTTGTTCATTTGAGAGTGGGTTGCTAATCCAACGCCCCGTCTGCATTGCCATAAATGGCATGCAGACAGATCATTGGATTGCAACCGCACAGGAGGCAAAAATTTCTGCTTGACAAAGGGAGTATATCTGCACTACAATCACGTATATATAAATCAACTGGGAAGAGGAATAGTACATGCGGGAAGCATCACAGAGAGGGCGCGTGAAGGGTGGAAGCGCTTATGCGGAAGGTATGGAACCTGCCTTGGAGTCCTGTGTGAATCCCCGCATTGTCAGGGAGTAAATACAGCGTATGCCGGCGTTAACGGTATAAGGATTTGTTAAGGATTAAATTTTCACGTTTGGTTGGTGGTTATTTCTTAACAGTTCCTGAGAGTTGGATGTGAAGAACATCAATCAGGGTGGTACCGCCGAATTTTCGGTCCCTATGCGGAACGAAAATTCGGCATTTTGCGTCTATGAGCAGAGTCAGAAACGCTTTGTCTCCGGAGCCGTGCTTGCACGTGCGGAGGAGAAAAAGCGGTTATGACGAGCAAGGCGAGCGAGAAAGGCGAAGCCTTTGGAGCCTGCTCATAGGAAAGCAGAATCAGAAACGCTTTGTTTTGTGAGCATTTGACAAAAACGGAACTGGAAACAGTCTCGGAACGGAAATGCCCGAAAGAAATTTTCAGCTGCGTTTTTCGTAGATGGAAATTTCTTTCCCTAAGGGGGCATTGAAGTGTAGGGACGGAACTGGAACAGGAGGAGAAAAATGGCAGACAAGAAAATGGTGGAAGCGATCACTTCCATGGATGTGGACTTTGCACAATGGTACACGGACGTAGTAAAGAAAGCGGAACTGATCGACTATACCTCCGTAAAGGGGTGTATGGTGATCAAGCCTGCGGGCTATGCGATCTGGGAGCTGATCCAGAAGCAGCTGGACGGGATGTTCAAGGAGGTAGGGGTGGAAAACGTATACCTGCCCATGTTCATTCCGGAATCCCTGCTCGAGAAGGAGAAGGATCACGTGGAGGGATTTGCACCTGAGGTGGCCTGGGTGACACATGGCGGACTACAGCCTTTGCAGGAAAGGCTCTGTGTGCGTCCTACCTCGGAGACGCTTTTCTGTGACTTTTACAAAAACGATATTCATTCTTACAGGGACTTGCCGAAGGTGTATAACCAGTGGTGCTCCGTGGTCCGTTGGGAGAAGGAGACCAGGCCATTCCTGCGCTCCAGGGAATTCCTGTGGCAGGAGGGTCATACCGCTCATGCCACCGCGGAGGAAGCTGAGGCAAGAACGATCCAGATGCTGAATGTGTATGCGGATTTCTGCGAACAGGTTCTGGCGATTCCTGTGATCAAGGGACAGAAGACGGAGAAGGAAAAGTTTGCCGGCGCGGTGGCAACGTATACCATTGAGGCGCTGATGCATGACGGGAAAGCTTTGCAGTCCGGGACCAGCCATAATTTCGGCGATGGGTTTGCAAAGGCATTCGGGATTCAATTTGCGGATAAGGATAACACATTGAAATATGTCTATCAGACCTCCTGGGGCATGACCACCCGCCTGATCGGCGCCATCATCATGGTGCACGGTGACAACGAGGGCCTGGTTCTGCCTCCCAGGGTGGCGCCCGTACAGGTGTGTATCGTGCCCATCCAGCAGAAGAAGGAAGGTGTGCTTGACAAGGCATATGAACTGCGCGACCGCCTTGCAGGAAGTTTCCGTGTGAAGGTGGACGATACGGATAAATCTCCCGGTTTCAAATTCGCGGAGGCTGAGATGAGAGGTTTTCCCGTCCGCGTGGAGATCGGCCCCAAGGATCTGGAGGCAGGCAAGTGCATACTCTGCCGCCGCGATACCAGGGAGAAGCTGGAAGTGCCGCTGGAGGAACTGGAGGCAAGGGTGGGAGAACTTCTGGACACCATCCAGAAAGAGATGCTGGAGAGAGCCAGGACCCACAGGGAGGCGCATACCTATACTGCGGCGGATATGGCGGAGTTCGAAAAGCTTTTCAATGAGAAGTCCGGTTTTGTGAAGGCCATGTGGTGCGGTGAGCAGGACTGTGAGGATAAGATCAAGGAAACATTGAGTGTGACCAGCCGCTGTATGCCCTTTGAGCAGGAACAGATTGCAGATACCTGCGTATGTTGTGGCAAACCTGCGAAAAAGATGGTATACTGGGGTAGAGCATACTAAGGCGGGAAGAACTTCTAAAGACGTCTCGCCTTAGGCCGGGACGCTAAGAAGTTCTAAATCCCGCCTGGAAGAACTTCTAAAGACGTCCCGCCTTAGGCCGGGACGCTAAGAAGCTCTAAATCCCGCCAGAAAGAACGCAGGAACAGCGTTCTTTCTGATTAATGAACGCGAAGAAAAGAGGTCGGATTATGATAAACGAAACATTTCCCATACAGTTGGAGGGGTATTCCCTGCCGGATACAAGATTAGTGACATATATCCAGGATACTTACCAGGAGGTGGGGATCCCCGTCAGACCCTTGGTGCTGATCTGCCCCGGCGGGGCTTATGCATATACGTCCAACCGCGAGGCGGAGGCGTTTGCCATGCAGTTTCTGGCAATGGGCTGCCATGCCGCGGTGCTGAGATATTCCTGTGCGCCGGCCTGTTACCCTGCCTCGTTGCTGGAACTGGCATACAGCATGGCTTTGATCCGTGAGAGATCCGAAGAATGGCATATTGACAGCATCCTGGTGCTGGGCTGCTCTGCGGGCGGCCATCTGGCGGCTTCCTTGGGCGTGTTCTGGCAGGACAGGTTTCTGGCGGACAAGCTGGGGAAGGATAACAGCTGCTTCCGGCCTGACGGCATGATCCTTTGCTATCCGGTGATCACCGCGGGCGAATTTGCCCATAGGGGCTCCGTGGAAAATCTGTTAAAGGATATGGCGGATGACCCCGCGTGGATTGCGAAGATGTCCCTGGAAAACCAGGTGACAGGGCAGACGCCTCCCACCTTTATCTGGCATACTTATACGGACGGTTCCGTGCCGGTGGAAAATTCGCTGATGTTTGTCAGCGCCCTGCGCCGCGCAGGTGTGAGCACGGAGTTTCACATGTACCCTGTGGGCGGACATGGCCTGGGACTTGCAAACCGCCTGACGCAGACCGGAACGGGAGATGCGATACAGGAGGAGTGTACCAGCTGGATTCCCCTGGTGCGCACGTGGATCGAGAGCCAGTTCATCAACAAGGAGAAGAAGGAGACGATAGATTCCCTCAGCTGAGCATCATAGGGCGCTGAAGGGCAGAAGCCGGAGCAGATTGCCGCAGGCGTAAGTGGAGACAGGAGAGGCCGGATGGATTATATCGTATTGGATTTGGAATGGAATCAAAGTAATACCGGTTCGGAGGAGGAGCCCCTTAAGCTTCCCTTTGAAGTCATTGAGATTGGCGCGATTCATTTGAATGATGCCTGCAGGATGGTGGGGGAATTCAGCCAGCTGATAAAGCCCCAGGTCTATACGGAGATGCATCAGATCACCAGCAAGCTCATCCATTTACAGATGCAGGAGCTGGAGAGGGGAAAGCCCTTTGTGGAAGTGATGGAACATTTCCTGCAATGGTGCGGGAAGGACTATATTTTCTGCACCTGGGGAGACCAGGACCTGAAGGAATTACAGCGCAATATGAAGTTCTACCGGATGGAACCGCTGTCGGACGGCCCGATTGCCTTCCTGGACATACAGAAGCTTTTCAGCATTGCCTATGAGGATGGAAAATCCCGGAAGGCTCTGGAGTATGCGGTGGATTTTCTGTCCATGGAAAAAGACATTCCCTTTCACAGGGCTTTCAGCGATGCCTATTATACTGCAAAGGTTCTGGAGAAAATAGCCACAGAGTTTCCGGAGGTATTGAAAAAAATATCCTTTGACGTATATCATCCGCCGGCCAGCCGGGAGAAAGAGGTTAAGGTTCAGTTTGACACCTATATGAAATATATTTCCAGGGAGTTTGACAGTAAGGGCGAGGCTATGGCAGACAGGGAAGTGATCTCCAGCAGATGCTATCTCTGTCATAGGAATCTGCGGAAAAAGCTTCGGTGGTTCACTTCCAATAACAGGCATTATTATTGTCTTTCCTATTGTGATAAGCATGGATACCTGAAAGGAAAGATCCGTCTGCGCAAATCGGAAGAGGGCAGGATCTATGTGGTCAAGACCACCAGGTTTATTACAGAGCAGGAGGCCGCGGCGCTCACGGAACGGCGGGCCCACGCCAGGGAGTTGAAGAGACGACATAACCAACAATAGGAAATGAACATTGGCACAGGGGCTGCGGTCAGAAATCGTAGTCCCTGAACCTGTTTGCCCGTTTTGCTTTCTTGCGTCTTCTGCGGTTTTCTTTTTTCCAAATCCGTCTTCCGCGTCCCGAAAATGAGAAATTTTTCAATAAAAGCTTTATCAGAAGGAAGAGGATCCCGATCACGCCGGCAGCGGTCAGGACTTTTAATATCTTTATTATGTTGATAAAGATAAAGGAAGCTTCCTTTTCTTCAGGAAGTTCTTCTTCCGGGGTATTGAACAGGCTGGCGGCATCCTCCTGGTTGTCCGCGAAGTTCAGGGAAACGGAGCCGATGTAGACATCATGGTAGGTATAGGTGATGACGGCTGCCTGGTTTTCACTCTGAGTTTCATAGGAGATCACGGAGTCCAGCGCATCGAAACTGGTAGTTTTGGGCAGGATGACATAATCGTTTTTATTCAGGGAGAGAATGGGCTGGGAACTTCCGAAAATATCATTTCCGCTGTAAAACAGCCCCGTATCATCTATATTATATTTTGTCTCCGCCTGTGAGACGTTTACCTTGTCAAAGTTGTTAAAGCCGTAATTAAAAAGGGCGATGGTGTCCTCATACTGGTACGGGGCTTCGTCTTTCATCACCACACAGATCAGCTTCATGCCGTCTTTTTCTGCACAGGATACCAGACAGCTTCTGGCGGAGTCGGTATATCCCGTTTTACAGCCCACCAGATATTCATAGGCATATTTCCCGCCGGGAATGATCTGCATGAGGTTTACCTCCAGCTTGCCCTGGGGCAGTTTGTCTGTGACGGGAAATTCCATCCGCCGTGTGAGGGTGATCTTGCAGAGCATTTCGTTGGAAAAGAACGCCCTGCCGATCATGGCAAGGTCATAAGCAGTGGTATAGTGATCCTCGGCCGGCAGGCCGTTTGGATTCACAAAGTGGGAATTCAGACAGCCCAATTCCGCCGCGCGCTTGTTCATCATTTCTGCAAATACCGACCAGTCGGTAGTGTCCGTAATGTGCTCCGCCACGGCAAAGGAGACTTCGTTGGCAGAGCGGATGAGGATGGCGTTCAGGCATTGTTCCATGGTCAGCTCCTGCCCCACGTCCATGGCAATATGGCTGCTGTCCCGGGGGGTATCAAACACTGCGTCGTGGGAAAAGGTCACGATCTCATCCATGGAGCACTGTTCGGAGGCAATCAGAGTGGTCAGGATCTTGGTAGTGCTGGCAGGGTATTCCTGCATATGGATATTTTTCTCATAAAGAATAGCACCTGTTTCCAATTCCATCAGAATAGCGGATTCCGCGCCCACTACCGGCCCTGTGGGCCAGTTTGCCACTTCGTTGGACTGTATGGGCATGGCGCGGTTGGCTTCCAGTGCCAGTTCCGTTTTGGAAGCCGCCAGGGCTGTCAGGGAGGAGTGCAGGAACAGAACGCCTGCGCAGGTAAATAAAAAAAACTTTTTCAGCATATTTGTATCCTCATAAAGTGGTAAAGTGTAACAGTTCAGTCCTACGGCACCGCGAAGTCAAAATTGCTTCCCTGTTACGGTAAAGTCCTAAAGTGAGATATTTTTCATTATACACTATTTTTCCCGAAAACCATAGAAGGAATTACAGGGATTTATGGCATTGACAATTGTCCGCGGATACAGTAAATTGAAGAAGAGGATTATGCCTGAGCGAAAGGAACGGACAGAAGCATGAGATTGCGCAATATTACAGGCTCCCGTGAGGCCATTGCCGCCAGTCCCTACGTGATACAGGAGGCTGTGCAGCCGGACTGCCCCGGTACATGGCATAAAATTTTTGGGAATGATAACCCCGTTCACATTGAAATCGGAATGGGAAAGGGCAAATTTATACATACTATGGCCAGGGAGCATTCGGGAATTAATTATGTGGGAATTGAGAAATATTCCAGCGTGCTGCTTCGGGCGATTCAAAAGATGGAGCAGGAAGAACTGCCAAACCTGAAATTCCTGCGTATGGATGCAGAGGATATTGTCAAGGTGTTTGGCGCAGGCGAGGTGGATCGGATCTACCTTAATTTTTCCGATCCCTGGCCTAAGGACAGGCATGCCAAGAGACGGCTTCCTTCCCGCCAGTTCCTGGCACGCTATGAAGTGATCCTGAAAGAGGAAGGTTGTCTGGAATTTAAGACGGATAACAGGGAACTGTTTGATTTTGCCGTGGAGGAACTGGAGCCGGCGGGCTGGAAAGCGCAGGTTGTCACCTACGACCTGCACAGCGACGCAGTCTTGATGCAGGGGAATGTAATGACGGAATACGAGGAGAAATTTTCCGCCATGGGCAACCCTATCTGTAAGTATATCATCTATCCGCTTGCGAATTGCGAAGCAATTTGCAGGAATTGTTAAAAATTATCTTTTTATCGTTCCTTATCATAGTGGATTCGCCATATTGGGTTCATTATATTAGGTTTATTATAGTAGATTCAGGTACCGTCAGCCGGTACAGAAAAGGAGAGACAAAATGGAGTACAAGTTTACAACGGACAACTTTGAGACAGAGGTATTACAGTCGTCTGTCCCTGTGTTTGTGGATTTCTATGCCGACTGGTGTAATCCATGTAAGATGATGGCACCTGTGGTGGAAAAGCTGGCGGAGGAGTTTGACGGCAGGGTAAAAGTGGGGAAATGCAATATTGATGAAAACATGCAGATTGCACAGAGGTACCGGGTGGCAAGCATTCCCACCTTCATGATTTTTAAAGAGGGAAAACCCTGCGCTACCCAGATGGGGGTTCAGCCTGCATCGGAGTTAAAGAAAATGATAGAACAGGCGCAGTGATGATATGAATAAGAAGTTTTGGATTGACGAAGGAAAAAAGACATCAGTCTGTATCCTGGGAGCCTTTCTGTATGCGGCGGGGATCAACCTTTTTGTAGTGCCCTCCGGGTTGTATACCGGAGGGGTTATGGGTATCTGTCAGGTGATCCGTACGCTGCTGGCCAGGTATCTGCAGGTGGAATTTACCGCCTTTGATATTGCGGGTGTTATTTATTACATGATCAATATTCCTATCTTTATTGTGGCATTTACAAAGATAGGGCGGCGGTTCCTGATAAAGACAGTGATTTCCGTCACTGCAATGACACTGTTTCTGTCCCTGATCCCTGTGACGGTGGTGGTAGAGGATGCCATGGCGGCGTGCGTGGTAGGAGGCATCATTTCAGGCGCGGGATCGGGGATTCTCCTGCGCATGGGCTCCTCCGGGGGCGGCATGGATGTGGTAGGAGTACTATTGACAAAGTGGAAGCAGGATTTCAGCGTGGGAAAGGTGGGGCTGCTGGTGAATCTGGCGCTTTACGGCACCTGTGCTTTTCTGTTTGACATAGAGATCGTAGTGTATTCCGTGATCTACGCCGCAGTGTATTCGGTGGCAATGGATAGGGTGCATACCCAGAATATCAATGTGGAGGTCCATGTGATTACCAAGGCGGACACTACCGCGTTGGAGAAGGAAGTGTTCCAGGAATTGGGAAGGGGTGTGACCAAATGGTCCACCCTGGGAGCCTATACCTACGACAGATCCCATATTTTGTACATTATGCTGTCCAAATACGAGGTGGGACGGCTCAGGAACATCGTCCATAAATATGATCCTGATGCTTTTATTGTGTTGAATGAAGGCGTCAACGTGATCGGGCATTATCTGAAGAAGCTGTAAGGTTATTTTTCCAGGGAAGCGCTTTCAGCAGCGTTTCCCTAATACATCGGCTACCGTCCGGGACGGCAGTTTTATGGAAAATGCTGGATAACATGAAGAAGGATGCGGAGAAAAAGGGCTTGAAAAAAGGAATAGACCAAATGAACAGATTAGTTCAACAGCTTCTCATGGATGGAAGGCAGGAAGAGCTGATTCGTGCGACTGCTGATGCGAGGGTTCGGAGAAAGCTGCTGAGGGAATATCATATATGATATAATAGCCGCAAAGGAAAAACAAGCGACTGCGAAGCAGGCATTTGTTTTTCCTGCGGCATTAACGAGCAAACGCCCGATGTAATCGGGCAGGGAGCGCTGAAAGCGCGGGTTTGCGAGTTTTATGATATAATGAGCGTTAGCGAGAAGAATGTGCTTGCACATCCGGCGAACGGTTCATTGTACCATGAATCGTAGATTCATGGTACAATGAACCATATTCGGGGTACTCAGCGGCCGAATGGCAATCCATCATGAATCGAAGATTCATGACGTAGCAGAAGCTGCCACAAGGGAAACCATGTGGCAGCTTTTTGATATAGTTAAATGCCATTCACAGGAAGCCCATTTGATGGAATAAGGATTCAATATTCAGGGTATCCTGTGCGGAATCCCATCTGGATGTCATGATGGATTCTGTCAAGACAGTAGTTGGTCTTGTGTTCGAAATCGATATATTGCAGCAGGTCTTCGTCCGTCAGCTCCGTTTCCGGGAGATAGTAACTGCTGTCCATGGAACACAGGGCGATTCCTACGCCGGTATACTCTTCCGGAGAGGATATGACGGTGATGTCCTCTGAGGCGTATAGGCACTCCTCCTCATACTTTCTGGACAGTTCCTCAAGGCGGCTACTTTCGGATTCCGACAAGGGGCGGCTGTATCCGCCGCTTACGTCAAGCTTGCTGCCGAACATAGCCAGGTACACACGGTCCACTTCCTCATCGCTCATTTGTTCCATGCGCTCATACCACGGATGTTCATTTATCAGGATTTCTGCCGCCTTCCGGTCTATGCTGTATGCTTCCCGGTGATGCTGGTCGATGATCTGCAGCAGTTCTTCATCCGTCAGTTCCTCCTGGGGCAGGTACAGGGTGCGGCAGGTGGTATCCATGGCCACGCCTGAACCGCTGTACTCCTGGGCGCTCTGTATATATGTCATCTGTGACTGGGGCAGGATGGCGCCGCTTTCATATCTGCTGTTCAGTTCCTCATACCGTATCCGCTCGTTCTCCGTGTAGGGGCGGTTCATTTCAGTAGCTTCGCCGGCATTGGCAATTTGATAATTTTCTGTTATCTCCTGTTCATCCATTGCTTCCATCCTTTGCCTGTAGGCATTTACAATGCCCATGGCGGAAGCTGTGACACCAAAGACAAGAAAACATGCGATACAGGCGACGACAGCTTTGGAAAAGCGCGATCCTGACTTTTTAGCGGGTCTATATGCTTTTTTCATGGAAATAATATTGCTGTCATGGGTGCCGCTCTCCAGAGAGTCTAGCGTATCCAGCACGGCATTGTGTACTACGTCAGGTACATTGGGGAAAATATTTTTGTTCATCATTACATTACTCCTTTTAATCTCTGCCTTAGCATGGCTTTTCCGCGGTACAGGCGGTTTCTCACATTGGCCTCTGTGATCCCCATAATCTTCCCGATCTCTCTGGCGGAATACCCTTCTATCTCGTGGAGGACGATGGGGAGCCTGTATTTTTCATCTAACTTCATTAATTCCAACATGATCTCAGACTCCTCCGTCATGAGATCTGCCTCTGCTGTTTCCACGGCATCCGCGTCCCACCCCGGGTAGTCTTCCAGGGAAACATACCGTTGGGCATGTCTGATAATAAGGTAACACTCGTTGATTACAATTCTGGTAAGCCATGTCTTAAAATACTGGTCGTTACGAAGAGTATTTAGCTTTTGATAGGCTTTTAGAACTGCATTTTGTATGGCATCTGCGCAGTCCTCGTCATTGTGGAGAATTGATTTGGCCACGCGGTAAAGCGAGCCTTCGGCAGCCATGACCGCCTGGGCAAAGCGTTGATGGTCCATGTCGTCCTGTGTCCTTTCCGAAGCCGCCCGGCGTTAAGCGCAGCGGTTTCACATGTTCTAAGGAAACGCTGATTGAATCAGCATTTCCCTAAGTATTTCGGCCGATTTACTTGTCTACAATAATTAGATTCTTCAGAAGAGTAAAACAATTCATTCAATTGAAAAAAATGAAATAAAAAAAATAAGATCAGAAAAATAAGATCAGAAAAAGGGGAAAAAGAAAATAAAATGTCTGCAAGAAAAAAGCGGGAACCGGACAGTGGATCCTGTCGGTTCCCGAAAAGTAGAAGAAGCCCGGGCAATGTGTTATATTTTATTCCCGCGAGCAATGAGCCAAGTCAACTGTGTTGACTTTGTGCCGCTGCTTGCACGAGCATAAAGCCATGTTCCATGGCTTGGCGAATGCCGCGAGGGTCAAATACCAAGGTGTCCAAAGGACACCTTCTGCTCTGCAGCGCTGCAAGCTTGATACCCCGTTGCTTGCAGCGGGGTCTTGGATTTATTTTCCAGCGCCGCCGCGATAAATCCCTTAAATAACGGGTGTGGCCTGTTGGGGCGGGACTTTAATTCAGGGTGTCCCTGGGTAGCGATATAGAAAGGATGCTCCGTCAGCTCGCACATTTCCACAATGCGTCCGTCAGGGGAGAGGCCGGAAAGGCGCAGGCCCTTTTCGGTCAAGATGGCGCGGTAATCATTGTTTACTTCATAGCGGTGGCGGTGCCTTTCATAAATGGTCTCTTCACCGTACAGCTCAAATGCCCTGGAATTCTTGTCCAGCACACAGGGGTACGCCCCCAGCCGCAGGGTGCCTCCGATATCCTCCACCCCATTCTGATCCGGCATCAGTGCGATCACAGGATGGGTGGTGCCGGGGTCCAGCTCTATGCTGTGGGCATCGTTGTAGCCAACCACGTTCCTGGCATATTCCACGATGGTCAGCTGCATGCCCAGACAGAGCCCCAGCATGGGCTTATTGTGGGTGCGGGCGTACTGAATGGCAAGAATCTTGCCTTCAATTCCCCGGGAACCGAAACCGCCGGGGATCAGGATGCCGTTCACATCATCCAGCAGCTCCGCCACGTTTTCCCCGGTCACTGTCTCGGAATCGATCCATTTGATATGGACAGTGGTGTGATTGGTGATGCCGCCGTGCTTCAATGCCTCCACTACGCTGATATATGCGTCATGGAGAGATACATATTTTCCTACCAGGGCAATGGTAACGTCACTGGTGGGATGCCTCAGGTCGTCCACCATTTTCTCCCAGTCCATCAGATCCGGCTCGGGGCAGTCGAGATGAAGGCATTCACACACTGCCTGGGCCAAGTGTTCCCTTTCCATGGCCAGGGGCGCCTCATACAGGTATTCCACATCCAGATTTTGCAGCACGCGGCTGCTGGGCACATTGCAGAACAGGGCGATTTTATCCTTGATGCTCTGATCAAGGGGGTGTTCGCTCCTGCATACAATGATATCCGGCTGTATGCCCATTCCCTGTAGATCCTTGACGCTGGCTTGGGTGGGCTTGGTCTTAAGCTCCTGGGAGGCGCTTAAGTAAGGAATCAGTGTGACATGGATCAAAATGGCATTCTCATGCCCTACGTCATGCTGGAACTGCCGGATGGATTCCAGAAAGGGCTGGCTTTCAATATCACCCACCGTTCCCCCCACCTCGATAATGGCGATACGGGTGTCGGGATCGGTAAAATTGCGGTAAAAGCGGCTCTTGATTTCATTCGTGATATGGGGAATGACCTGTACGGTGCCGCCGCCGTAGTCACCCCGTCTTTCTTTCTGTAATACGGACCAGTATACCTTACCTGTGGTCACGTTGGAGTTTTTATCCAGACTTTCATCGATAAACCGTTCATAATGTCCCAGATCCAGGTCGGTCTCGGCGCCGTCGTCGGTGACGAACACTTCGCCGTGCTGGATCGGGTTCATGGTGCCGGGATCGATATTGATATAAGGATCGAATTTCTGCATGGTCACCTTATAGCCTCTCGCTTTCAAAAGCCTGCCCAGTGATGCCGCGGTGATGCCCTTGCCCAGGCCGGAAACAACACCACCTGTTACGAAAACATATTTTACTGCCATAAAGTCCCTCTTTTCTGTGCCGCTTCCCATAAAATCCGGCAATGTGTCATGCGGCACGGAGACACAATTGGAGATGCCAGCCTCTTCTTAGGAACTGTTAAAGAATTAATCTTCACATTTGACTTGTCTGAGATTGCAAATGCCGCGTTGGTCTACGCTCCGCTTCGGTCCGTGCTGGACGTGTGCCACTGGCACACAGCACCATCAGTCGACGATGCCCGCATCGCCTCCTTCTTCCGCCTTGCCTTTGCGCTCTCATCCTGCGTCAAAGTGTAAAGTTAATTCTTAACAGTTCCTTAAGGCTGGCATAAAATGTTTACCTTACATCAATATTTCTTCCTGGAGGTCTGGACGGGTTCGCTGGTCAGATCCACCCCAAGCTTTTTGAAAATTTTAACATCCACCTCGGAAAGCATGACGGAGGTATGTACCTGGCAGCCCTTCAGATTGGGCAGCTGTTCCATGGCAAGTCTGGCATTGTCGTCATGGCAGGCCGCCAGGGAAAGGGCGATCAGCGCTTCGTCGGTGTGAAGCCTGGGGTTTCTGCCTCCCAGGTAGCGGACCTTTAAGTCCTGGATGGGCGCAATGGCCTCCGGCTTGATCAATTTCACATCATGATCGATGCCGGCCAGGTATTTCAACGCATTCAGCAGCAAGGCTGCGGATGCCCCCAGGAAATCAGAGGTTTTGGATGTGATGATCTGCTGGTCCGAAAGCTCGATGGCAGCAGTGGGAACGCCAAGCTCCTCCGCACGCTGCCTGCATGCTACCGTGACCTTCCGGTCATCGGTGGAAATCTTCTCCTGTTTCATCAGCAGTTCGATCTTATATAATTCATTTTCGGAAGCGCCGTCCTGGACCATCTTGTTCAGGGTGGCATAGTAGCGGCGTATGATCTCCATGCGGGACGCCTCGCAGCAGGCATCATCGTCTATGATACAGTTTCCCGCCATATTGACGCCCATATCGGTGGGGGATTTATAAGGATTTTCACCGTAGATCCCTTCAAATATGGCATTTAATACAGGGAAAATCTCAATGTCCCGGTTATAATTGACGGCGGTGATCCCATATGCTTCCAGGTGGAAGGGATCGATCATATTGACGTCGTTCAGATCCGCGGTGGCGGCCTCATAAGCCAGATTGATCGGATGCTTCAAGGGAAGGTTCCATATGGGGAAGGTTTCAAATTTTGCATAACCGGCCTTGATCCCGCACAGATTATCATGGTAGAGCTGTGAAAGACAGGTCGCCATCTTGCCGCTGCCGGGTCCCGGGGCGGTGACGACTACCAGAGGCCTGGTGGTCTTGATGTAATCGTTTTTGCCGTAACCGTCCCTGCTGATAATCAGGGGAATGTTGGCGGGATAGCCTTCAATGGTATAATGCAGATAGACCTTAATGTTTTTCTTTTCCAGCTTGGCTTTGAACTGGTCGGCGCTGTTCTGGCCGGAGTAGTGTGTGATGACCACACTGCCCACGTAAAGTCCCTTTTGCTGGAACTCGTCACGCAGGCGCAGCACATCCACGTCATAGGTGATGCCCAGATCGCCTCGGACTTTGTTTTTCTCAATATCCGCGGCGTTGATCACAATAATGATCTCCGCGTAATCCGAAAGCTGCATCAGCATCCGCAGCTTGGAATCGGGAGCAAAACCGGGGAGTACACGGGAAGCGTGGTAATCGTCGAAAAGCTTTCCGCCGAACTCCAGGTAAAGCTTGTCCCCGAACTGCCCGATCCGTTCCTTGATGTGTTCTGACTGCATTTTAAGGTATTTTTCGTTGTCAAAGCCTGTTTTCATGAGTCCCTCTCTTGTCTTGTTAAATGCGTATGCCCAATTTTTATTTTACTATTCTACCATAGTTTTTTTTAGATTGGAATGGTTAAAAGTTTAGAAATCTTTTAGAGATGAAGAGTTTTTTTCATACTTATGCTATTGATTTATCAAACCATTCTCTCTATAATAAAATAGGTTTAGTCTCATAAGCAATTTATTGTATTTATACTGGCGGTCAAAAAGACTGACCGTTCAGTATAAGATGATGTGCACAGCCGCATAAGGAAATATGCCGCTTCGCGGCTGCGGCTGGCACAATACTCACGGTAAATTTCATTGACCGTGAGTATAAGTGACGTGTTCATGACCGCATATGGACATAGATAAAAAACAGAAATGGAGTTACTATGGACAATCAAATGAACCAATTCGATAACGGCGGGGGATATAACAACGGCGGCCGTGGTCCCGGCGGGAACGGCGGCGGAAGCGGGAACCAGCCGCCCCGTAAGCCGAATATCACCATGCTGGTGCTGGCGGCTCTCAGCACGGTGCTGCTGGCGTTTATGCTTTGGAATATAGTGTTTGGCGGAACCGCCACAGGACAGGTGGTCAGTTATACCCAGTTCCTGCAGTATATCAGCGAGGGCAAGGTGGAGGCTGTAGAGGTACAGAGCACGGGACAGATCCTGTTTACCCTGAAAAAAGAGGAGAATGCTTCCGGAGGAGGTGCGGAAACATATCTGTTTTACCCTGCCGGCGTTTCCAAGACTTATTCCACCATATTGATGGAGGATCTTGACACCCTGACCGCAAGGCTGGAGGCCCAGGGGGACATTGACGGAAGCCGCGTGCTCAGTGACAATTCAGGGCGTCTGCTGGATATTTTCCTGTATGTGGTACTGCCGGTGCTTCTGATGTGGGTGCTGTTGGGAGTGGTGTTCCGCAAGATGGGCGGCAGCGGCGGCCCCATGGGTGTGGGCAAAAGCAACGCCAAAGTATATGTCCAGAAAGAAACAGGTGTCACCTTTAAGGACGTGGCAGGCGAGGACGAGGCAAAGGAGTCCCTGGTGGAGGTAGTGGATTTTCTCCACAATCCCGGGAAGTATTCCAGGATCGGGGCCAGGCTGCCCAAGGGAGCTCTGCTGGTGGGGCCTCCCGGAACAGGTAAGACCCTGCTTGCCAGGGCGGTGGCAGGAGAGGCTCATGTGCCCTTCTTTTCCCTGACCGGTTCTGACTTTATTGAGTTATATGTGGGCGTGGGCGCAAGCCGTGTCCGCGACCTGTTTAAGGAAGCCAATAAGAATGCTCCCTGTATCATCTTTATCGATGAGATCGATGCCATCGGACGCAGCCGTGATTCCAAGTACGGCGGCGGCAACGAGGAGCGGGAGCAGACATTGAACCAGCTGCTGTCTGAGATGGATGGTTTTGACAGCTCCAAGGGTATTCTGATCCTGGGCGCTACCAACCGCCCTGAGATCCTGGATAAGGCGCTGCTGCGTCCCGGCCGTTTCGACAGGCGAATCATTGTGGATAAGCCGGATCTGAAGGGACGTGTGGAGATCCTGAAAGTGCATTCCAAGGACGTGAAGATGGATGAGACGGTGGATCTGGATGCCATAGCCCTTGCCACCAGCGGCGCGGTGGGCTCAGACCTGGCCAATATGATCAATGAGGCCGCCATCAACGCGGTGAAGGAAGGCAGAGAGTATGTCTGTCAGAAGGACTTGTTTGACGCGGTGGAGGTTGTCCTGGTGGGCAAGGAGAAGAAAGACCGCATCATGAGCAAGGAGGAGCGCAAGATTGTCTCCTACCACGAGGTGGGTCATGCCCTGATCAGCGCATTGCAGAAGAATTCCGAGCCTGTCCAGAAGATCACCATTGTGCCCCGCACCATGGGGGCACTGGGATATGTGATGCATGTGCCGGAGGAGGAGAAATACCTGAACACGGAGGCGGAGCTGCGGGATATGCTGGTAAGCCTGGTGGGCGGCCGTGCGGCGGAGGAGATCGTGTTTGAGACGGTGACCACCGGGGCGGCTAACGATATCGAGAAGGCCACGGACATTGCCCGGAATATGGTGACCCGTTACGGTATGAGCAAGAAGTTTGGACTGATGGGGCTGGCGACCATAGAGAGCCAGTATCTGGAGGGCAGGACCGCGCTGAACTGCAGCGACTCCACGGCGGCGGAGATTGACTCCGAGGTGGTGGAGATCCTGAAGGAGAGTTACGAAAAGGCATTGTCGCTGCTTCGCGAGAACAGGGAGCTGATGGATAAGCTGGCGGCCTTCCTGATTGAGAAGGAGACCATTACCGGCAAGGAGTTCATGCAGATATTCCGCAGGGAAAAAGGGCTGCCTGATCCCAAGGAGGAGAAGGAGAACGGCGAAAAGACTGATTCTGTCAGCAGTTCTGATGCGGAAGATGAGGCTGGAGGCGTGACCCTTGGCCCGAAAGAGAAAATGGGCGGGAATGTGGTTCTTGGTCCTGTGGAAATGCCTCTTCCGGCGAACTTTTCCCGAAAGACGGAGACGGCCGATGAATCTGGAACAGAGCAGGAGCAGTCATCCTCCCGAAGCGTGACAGAACAGGAGCAGCAGACCTCCTCCCAGAGCGGATCGGAGCAGGAACAGTCATATTCCCAGAGCGAGACAATGCAGGGACAGTCGGCCTCCCAGAGCGGGACAGGACAGCAGGAACAGGCTGCGCAGCCGTCAGAGGGTTCTGTGGGAAGATTTTCCAATCGCAGACTGGATGATTAGCGAGACGCCTCGCGCGTATAAATAACAGATGTATGGCAGCTGTCACTATTCAGGGTAGTGACGGCTGCTTTTGCCAAAAAGAGAAACAGTTCCTTATCAGGGAGGTTGAAAGAAAATGGAACAAAGAGCGCAATCGGACTTTTCAAAAAATTTACTGCAATATCTGAATGACAGCCCCACCGCTTACCATGCTGTGGAAAACGCTGCGGCTCATCTCAGGGAAAACGGTTTTCAGGAATTGAAGGAAACGGAGAAGTGGGTTTTGGAGCAGGGCGGCAGGTACTTTGTCACGAAGAACGGCTCCTGTGTCATTGCGTTTGCCATTGGCGACGGCAGTCCGGCGGAGAAGGGTTTCCGTATCATAGGGGCGCACACGGATTCCCCGGGATTGAAAATCAAGCCGGACGCCTGTACCGTGACGCCTGACGGATACGTGAAGGTGAACGTGGAGATTTATGGCGGCGTTATTCTCAGCACATGGTTTGACCGGCCGCTCGCCCTGGCAGGCAGAGTGATCGTGAGAGAAGGCAGGGTTCTCAGGGAGAAGCTGGTCAGGATCCATAAGCCTGTCCTGATGATCCCGAATCTCTGTATTCATTTTCACAGGGAGGTAAACGATAAATGCTCCTACAATAAGCAGACAGAAATGCTTCCTTTATTATCTATGAAGAAGGAAAACGTGGAGAAAGGCGATTATCTCCTGTGCCTGATCGAGGAAGAGACAGGGATAAAGAGAGAAGACATTCTGGATCATGAGCTGTTTCTATATGAATACCAGGAGGGCATCTTTGCGGGAAGGGAAGGAGAGTTCATTTCCGCGTCCCGTATTGATGATCTGGCTATGGTTTACGCGGGGCTGACAGCGTTGACGGAATCGAGAGACGGCGGAAGCTCGTATAAGGTGTTTGCCGCCTTTGACAATGAGGAGGTGGGAAGCGCTTCCGCACAGGGCGCCAGGTCCGGTTTCCTGCTGCATATTTTAGACCGGATCTGTAAGAATCTTGGGCTGACAGAGGAGGAGTACTTTCAGGCTGTCGCCAGCTCTACCTCCATTTCCGCCGACACAGCCCATGCGGTTCATCCGAACTATAGTGACAGGCATGATCCTGAAAGCCGTCCTGTGCTGGGCGGAGGACCTGTGATCAAATATTCCGCCTCCCAGAAGTACAGCACCACGGCCTTTGGTGCCGCTCATTTTATGGAGATCTGCGCGCGGGCCGGGGTCCCCTGCCAGAAATTTGTGAACAGGAATGATATTGCCGGCGGCTCCACCATAGGCCCTGCCATATCCAGCCTGACCACGATTCCCGCTGTGGACATCGGGATACCGATCCTGGCGATGCATTCGGTCAGGGAGTTTGGCGCGGCAGCGGATAATGTCTATACGGAAATGGCGTTTCAGGCATATTATGAAGAGCGGGAAGAGTTTGGAGACAAAGATGGAGTGTAGGAATTGCGGCAGCCCGATCCTGGAAGGCGACAGGTTCTGTTCCAAGTGCGGAACACGCGTTTCGGCAGAATTCAGGGGGGAAATGGCGAATGCAGAAGCATCCCGGGCAGGAGCGTCAATTCCACTGTGCATTCCCGAGGAAGTGCCTTCCAGGTCCCAGGGTCTGTGGAAGCGCATGTTTCAGGGCAAGAAGGCAGCTGTGGATGCGGACAGATCCAAAAAACGGATTTCCAGGGTGATCGCTGTGATTCTCGCCGCCGCCGCGGTGCTGTTGATCGCTGACAGCGCAAAGCTGATCAACTCTTACCATAGAAACTTTTCCACGCCCGAGGAGTATTACCGCTGGGTGGAACGTAGAGCCATACATACAAACGCAAAGACCTTTGCCGGGTATTACTCAAATTATATCATGGGATATCTGCGGGGGTACGACAGCCGCACCAGTGGCGAGATCCGCCTGGAGCTGGGGAATGCGGGCAGGGAATTGCTGGAGTCCGCAGGACTGGAGCCGTGGTTTGAGGAGGGAGCCCTCACCTACGAGACGACCTGCAGGGACGGAGTGGAACAGAGTATTCTGGGGCTGGAGATCGAGGGGGAGAAGCTGTTCGGGCTGGATGCAGTCATGGATCTGCGGGACGAGGCGGTGTACCTGGGACTCCCGGAACTGACGGAGAAGTATCTTGCCCTGGACACGGAGGGAAAAGACTTCATCAGGGGATTCGAGAATGTGTTTGGCGTGGAGCCGGAGGAATATTTGAAGGAGCTGGAGCTGCTGGAAGCTTTTTATGGGGAATGTCCCGATAAACAGCAGATGGAAGCCCTGGCGGACCGGTATCTGGAACGATTGCTGGACAGCATTGACGATGTGAAGATGCGCACAGGCAAAACAGCCAGGGCGGGCAGCGTCACACAGACCTGTACCACACTGGAGATCTATCTGGACAAAGACGACATACGGAATATGCTGTCAGAATTCCTGAGAGAGCTTCGGGAGGACAGTGAGATCGAAGCCTTGCTGTATCAGGCTTATGAACTGATGGAGGAGCTGGATCCGGAGGAGAGCCTTTACAGTGACGCAGACGATTTTTATGAGGCGTATCAGGATCGGATTGACGAGATCCTTGATAATATGGATTATTATATCACGTATCACAATGAACTGGATATGACGGTCTATGTGGATGATCAGGGGCGGATCATCGGCAGAACCATGGAATTTCCCAATAGCTGGGATGAAATAACTGTTTCCTATTTATTTCCCCGCCGCGGCAGCAGATTCGGATATAAGGCCAGCTTTGTGTCAGATGGTGAGGAGATGTCGGTCACGGGCTCCGGCAGAGAGCTTTGGAAAAAGATCGACGGCAGATTTACAGTCAAGTATGATGGAATCGGGATTTTAGACGTGGATGTGGAGGACTTTGATCTGAAATCCCTGCAAAAGGGATTTCTCAACGGATGTTTCACCGTGTCAGCTGCCTCCGGCATCAGACGCATGGGAGACATGGGCATGGCGCGTTCCCTTCTGCCGGAGCTGCAGCTGATCCTGGATGTCTCCATGGATCGTTCCTCCCGGAAATTGGGAATAGAGCTGCGGGAGGGCAGGGACTTGTGGGGCATCCTCACCATGACTGCCAGGAGCGGCGACGGAAAGAAAATAGCTGTTCCTTCTACAAAGAGAGCCATATTTGTGGAGGATGAACGAGACCTTGCGGAGTGGTGGGATACCATTGAATGGGAGAAGCTCATAAGGGATATGGACAAGGCAGGCGTGCCCTCCGACACCATAGAGAGGGTGGAGAAATTCAGCGGAATGGATGCCGGCGAACTTATGGAAGAATTGCGGGAACTGATGTGTGAGAAACATTTTCCCTTTCTGCTCATAGAATATGATAAGTAGACAGTGACTGTTCCGGGAGGATTCCGGAACAGCCGCTGATCATATGGGAAAAGGAGCAGATTCAGTTTATGGCTATCGGTTATTTGACGATGCAGGTCCGTACTGCCAATGATGCTGTGCCCCTGCGGGGAGTACAGGTCACTGTTCTGGATGATCAGGGCCGCGGCGTCTATGATCTGGTTACGGATGAGAATGGGGAAACGCAGCCGGTTCCGCTGGAAACGGTGAGCAGGGATTTCTCTCTGGAGTCCTCTTATGCCGGCGCGCCTTATGTGGGGTACAATGTGTTCGTCCAGGCGTCAGGCTTCAATTCGGTTTATATTTCGGGGGTTCCCATCTTTGAGGGAGAGACGGCGATTCAGCCTGTCGCCCTTGTACCCATGCAGGAGATGCAGCGCAGTCCCACGGTGGAGGAGATTTTCATTGATAAACCTGCGGTAGCGATGCAGACAGCCCGATATCAGGAGGGCCCGGCGGAGGAACCCCGCATATTGCGTCAGGTGGCAATCCCCAATCCGATCACTGTACACATGGGAAGCCCGGCCTCCTCCGCTTCCAATATCCGGGTGTCCTTTCCCGACTATGTGAAGAATGTGGCCAGCAGTGAGATTTATCCTACATGGCCGGAGGCGGCGCTGAGAGCAAATATTTACGCGGTGATCACCTTTGCACTGAACCGGGTTTTCACGGAATGGTACAGGAGTCAGGGATACAATTTTGACATCACCAACAGCACTGCTTATGATCAGGCTTTTGTGTATGGCAGGACGATCTATGAATCCATCAGCCGGATCGTGGATGAGATCTTTAATGAGTACGTGCGCAGGCAGGGGCAGATTGCGCCGTATTTCACTTCTTTCTGTAACGGAACCACCACAACCTGTGCCGGATTGTCCCAGTGGGGGACGGTCTCGCTGGCAAACAACGGATTGACTCCCCTGCAGATCCTGCGCACTTATTATCCAAATGACGTTGAGATTGTGGAAACGGATGTGATCACGGGCTCTTTGTCCTCCTATCCCGGCACGGCCCTCCGGCCCGGAAGCACGGGACTGGATGTGCAGACGATCCAGACGTATCTGAACCGGATCCGGAGAAATTATCCGGCGATTCCTGTGATCACGGACGAAACGGGAGTGTTCGGAAACAGCACCCAGGCGGCTGTGACTAAATTCCAGAGCATCTTCAACCTGGCGGCCGATGGTATTGTGGGGAAAGCTACCTGGTATAAGATTTCCAAGCTTTATGCCGCAGTGACAAGACTGGCGGAGCTGGACAGCGAGGGAACCACACTGGGAATCGGGACAGTGCCCCCCGGTTCTGTGTTAAGGCAGGGCTCCAGGGGGACGGATGTGATCACACTGCAATATCTCCTGAATGTGGCGGCGGAATTTTATCCATCTGTCTCCAGTGTTTCCCAGGATGGTATTTTCGGCAGCGGGACACGTCAGGCGGTCATGGACTTTCAGCGGGCGATGGGACTTACCGCAGACGGTATTGTGGGTGCGAATACCTGGAGAGAACTCTATAATGTTTATCTGGGGGTTCAGGAAAATGTGCCGCCCTCCGGCTCTGGAACAGGTGTTATTGAATATACCGTCCGCTCAGGGGATACGCTGTGGCTTCTTGCCCAGAGGTACGGGACAACAGTGGATGCCATCAAGAGCTTAAACGGACTGACCAGCAATATGTTGAATATCGGCCAGGTGCTGAAGATTCCCGCTTCTGCGGGAGGGTCTTATTTTGAATATGCTGTCCGCCCCGGGGATACGCTGTGGCTGCTTTCCAGAAGATACGGGACGACGGTGGATGCCATCAAGAACCTCAACGGCCTTACCAGCGACAGACTGGATGTGGGGCAGATCCTGAGGATCCCCCGGAATGGATGATATCCTGAATATCCATTGGACCTGGCAGACTTATGATATCGTTCTTTAGAAAAAACATACCCTGGAAATATGTTTTGAATGTGGATATTCATCGCATATTTTCAGGGTGTTTTGTCTGTGCCTCATTATTGTGCTATTTTCAGGGTGCTGTGCCTGCATCTTATTTATCATTGTATTGGATGATAATTGCTGCGTTATCTGATGAATACGGAGACAGTACTGAAAAACTTCTTCCTGTTGGCGGCCAGGTTTCCCCCATGGAATCCCACAGGATCCTCTTCCGGGGCATCTGCTGCCGTTACGATCTCCGACTGCTTTTTCCAGTCAAAGGGCTGATCACTGAGCGGCTGCCTGGTTTTGGCGCCTTTTTTATTATTTGGGTTGGCAGACATGCTGTCTTCTGTTATGGTTATTTTCCTGCCAATATTCTTTGCTGCGTTATTAATCTTTTTCTGGATGTTGGCTTTTTCTTCCTCTGTGACCGCTGTGCCTTGTTTCTGCTTCAGGGTGCTCATAGTCCGATGCATGCCCTGGATTTGCTTTCCGGCGGCGGAAAGAGAGACCAGTACGCCGGATTCTTCGTTGCCAAACATGGCGGCTGCCGGAATCGCCTTTTCGTCGTCTGCTTTGTCCCTGGCTTCTTTTTCCTGTGCTTCCTCCTTCAATGCCTCCCGCTTTTTGGCAGCTTCTTCCTGTCGTTTCTGGATCTGGTACTGTCGTAACTCACTGCTTAAAGACTGTATTTCTTCCTGTACAGCCTGCTTTTCCTTTTTCTTTTCTGCACTTGTCTTGTCATTATCATAGGAAATGCTTTTCTTTTGTTCCCGCAGGGTTGTAATCTCTTGGCGGAGTTCACTCTCATGACTGTCCAATGAAGGTTGTTTAGAGGATATATTCTCCTGTGATGATGGCTTTGTTCCTGATATTTTCATCATGATACCTCCCTTGCCATGCTTCAGTGCACTTTTCAATCATTTTTTATTACCTTTATGGTAGCATATTTCCCTGAAATTATCAACAACGCAAGTGGGTTTAATTGGAAGGTTTGGTTACATATTAAAGTGGGGGATAAGAATGAATTTGCTATGGCAGGGACGGTTAAAATGTGGTACTATTGGTATGCATGTGAAAGAACGCAAATGATCTGAGCCGCAGCCTTGCTGCGACACGGGAGTCAATATGAAAAAAAGAATTGGAAAGAGAATCTTGATCGTCATGGCAGTGATGTTCTGTGTGGCGGGTATTGCGGCAATTTTGATCTGTCTGGCCCTGCGGCAGGACAGGGATGGCAGTCCGCCGGCCGCTTTATCCCAGACAGCAGAACCTTCCACGTCTTCTGCACCGGGATCTGCCACGGTTTCCATATCAGGATCTGCATCGGAATCTGCCGCGCCTTCCATACCGGGATCTGCACCGGGATCCGCCGCGCCTTCCACACCAGTATCTGCCACAAGTCCGGCACCGGCATCCACAGCGGTCCCGTCCCCGGTTCCCACACTGGGGGCAACAGTGGCGCCGACATCGGAACCTGTAGCAGCCCCGACCGCAGAGCCCACGGCGGAGCCTGCAACGGCTTCCGGCGAAGCAACCGGGACGGAACCTGCCGTCTCCAACGGATATCTGGTGGTGATTGATGCGGGACATCAGCAGAAAGGGAACAGCGAGAAGGAACCTGTGGGTCCCGGCGCCGCGGAGATGAAGGCAAAAGTGTCGGGAGGAACCCATGGGGATACCAGCGGCCTGAAGGAATACGAGCTGACGCTGATGGTGGCGGAGAAGCTGAGGGATGAACTGGTTAACCGGGGGTATGAGGTGATCATGGTGCGCACTGCCCATGATGTGGATATCAGTAATTCCGAGCGTGCCCAGGTGGCAAATGACGCAGGGGCAGACGCTTTTATCCGTATTCATGCCAACGGTTCGGAGGACACTTCCGTTCACGGCGCGATGACCATATGCCAGACTTCGTCCAATCCATATAACAGTGGACTTTATGAACAGAGTAAAGATTTGTCCACAAAGGTCCTGGAGGAACTGACGGCGTCCACGGGCTGTAAGAAACAGCGTGTCTGGGAGACAGACACCATGAGCGGCATCAACTGGTGCCAGGTGCCGGTGACCATCGTGGAAATGGGCTATATGACGAATCCGGAGGAGGATGCGCTGATGGCTGCGGAAGAATATCAGCAGAAGATTGCGGAAGGGATTGCCAACGGGATTGACGGCTTCCTGATGACTGAATAGCAATTGTTATTGAATAACACTTGTGACCCAATGACATTTTGACTGGTTAAGGAGATGGCGGATGACATTCAACTTTGAAGAAGAACTGAAAAAACTTCCCAAAGAGCCGGGCGTCTATATTATGCGGGATGATAAGGACGTGATCCTGTATGTGGGCAAGGCGGTCAACCTCCACAATCGTGTCCGCTCCTATTTCCGGGAAAATATCGGAAGAGGTCCCATGATCGACAAGATGGTGTCATTGATCGCAAGGTTTGAATATATCGTGACGGATTCCGAACTGGAAGCGCTTGTGCTGGAGAATAACCTGATCAAAGAAAATTCTCCCAAATATAATACCTTGCTGAAGGATGATAAGACGTATCCCTATATCAAGGTGACGCTGGGCGAGGAGTACCCCAGGATCCAGTTTTCCCGCACCATGAAAAAAGACAGATCCAAGTATTTCGGGCCTTACACCAGCGCGGCCGCGGTGAAGGATACCATTGAACTCCTGAATAAGCTGTATTGTCTGCGCACCTGCAACCGCAGCCTGCCCAGGGACATCGGGCTGGAGCGCCCCTGCCTGAATTATCATATCAAACAGTGCATGGCTCCCTGCCAGGGCTATATCAGCAGGGAACAGTACAGGGAGCAGGTGAATCAGGCGCTGGAATTTTTGAACGGCAATTACAATATGATATTGAAGGATCTGGAATCAAAAATGAAAAATGCCGCGGAAACGTTGGATTTTGAGGCGGCAGCAGGCTACCGGGATCTGTACAACAGCGTGAAACAGGTTGCCCAGAAGCAAAAGATCACGGACAGCGTGGGAGAGGACAAGGACATCATTGCCCTGTATCAGGATGAGAATGAGGCCGTGGTTCAGGTGTTCTTTGTCAGGGATGGCAAACTGATCGGCAGGGAACACTATTACATGACACATGTTTCGGAAAACAAGGCGGAGATCCTGGAGAACTTTGTCAAGCAGTTTTATGCCGGAACGCCTTTTATCCCCAGGGAATTGATGCTCCAGTATGAGATAGAGGACTGCCAGCTGATTGAAAAGTGGCTGACCGGACGGAAGGGCGGCAGGGTATATCTCCGTGTGCCCAAGATCGGTTCCAAGGAGAAGCTGGTGGAGCTGGCGGCACAGAATGCCCGGCACATCCTGGAACAGGACAGGGAGAGACTGAAGCGCGAGGAGGGCAGGACTATCGGTGCGGTCAAGGAGATCGCCAATATCCTGGGGCTGCCCCATATCGAGCGGATGGAGGCATTTGACATTTCCAATATCAACGGCTTTGAAAACGTGGGATCCATGATCGTCTTTGAAAAAGGGAAACCGAAGCCCAGCGATTACCGGAAGTTCCGAATCAAGACCGTGTCCGGTCCCGATGATTACGCCTGTATGAGGGAGGTGCTGACCAGACGGTTCCGCCATGGCCTGGAGGAGAGCAGGGAGCTGGAGGAGAAGGATCTGGATCGGGAGTACGGCAGTTTCACGAAGTTTCCTGACCTGCTGATGATGGACGGCGGCAGGGGGCAGGTGAATATCGCCCTGTCCGTGCTGGAGGAGTTACAGGTTCGCATCCCTGTCTGCGGCATGGTGAAAGATGACAACCACCGCACCAGAGGGCTTTATTATAACAATGTGGAATTGCCCATTGACACCCATTCGGAGGGCTTTAAGCTGATCACCAGGGTACAGGATGAAGCCCACCGCTTTGCCATTGAATATCACCGTTCCCTGAGGAGCAAAGCCCAGGTGAAGTCCGTGCTGGACGATATCCCCGGCGTAGGGCCTGCCAGAAGAAAGGCGCTGATGCGGCATTTCAAGTCCATTGAGGAGATCAGGGCGGCCTCCGTGGAGGAACTGGCGTCCCTCCCGGAACTGAATGTGAGGGCGGCGGAGGAAATATATCACTTTTTCCGTAAAAACACTTCTTCACAGGAACAAAACCATGTGTTACAATTTAAATGATATAGAATGACGTGGAAGCGGAAACAGGCGTGAGCAAGGGGTGTGGATATGGAGAGTATCGCTTTAAAAAAAGTCGTGGAAAAAATGGAGCTGGAAAACCTGACTCCCGATATTGAGATCAAGGGAATCCGCGTCACGCAGTCGGATGTCAATCGTCCCGCATTGCAGATGACAGGCTTTTTCCAGCATTTCGACGCCACCAGGCTGCAGGTGATAGGCTTTGTGGAGTACACGTATATGGAGGGTCTTTCGGAGCAGCGGCAGCGGGAGGTTTACGATGAATTGATGTCGTACGATATCCCTGCTTTCGTGTTTTGCAGGGAATTGCAGCCCAACCCCGTTTTCATGGAGCGGGCGCTGGCCCATAGAATCCCGATTTTTTCCAGTAAGAAGGCTACTTCCGGATTTATGGCGGAGACCATCAGATGGCTGAACGTAAAGCTTGCGCCCTGTATTTCCGTACATGGCGTGCTGGTGGATGTCTACGGGGAAGGCGTGCTGATCACCGGGGAGAGCGGCATCGGCAAGTCAGAGGCCGCGCTGGAGCTGATCAAGCGCGGACACCGTCTGGTCACTGACGATGTGGTGGAGCTTCGGAAGGTAAGCGATGAGACGCTGATCGGATCGGCGCCTGATGTGACGAAGCATCTGATCGAGCTGCGCGGTATCGGCATTGTGGATGTGAAGTCACTTTACGGGGCATCTTCTGTAAAGGATACCGCAAATATTGATCTGGTGATCCGCCTGGAGGAATGGGATAAGGATAAAGAATACGACAGGCTGGGACTGGAGGAGAACTACACGGAATATCTGGGCAATAAGATCATCTGCCACAACATTCCCATCCGGCCCGGGCGTAATCTGGCGGTCATCTGCGAGACCGCGGCGGTAAACCACCGTCAGAAGAAGATGGGCTATAATGCGGCGCAGGAGCTCTACACCCGTGTGCAGAGATCCCTGGCGAGAAAGCGCAATGACGATGAAGACGAGGATGATGAATGATGGGAAAGTATGCGTTTGGAGTGGATATCGGCGGCACTACCGTAAAGATCGGTCTGTTTGACAGGGAGGGCTGTGCGCTGGATAAGTGGGAGATCCCCACGGTGAAGGATAATGAGGGAACCTCTATTTTGCCCGATGTGGCACAGAGCCTTCTGGATAAGATGAAGGAGAAGGGTATTGAAAGGGAAGACCTGGTGGGAATCGGCGTGGGAGCGCCCGGCGCCATAGACCGGAACGGCAATCTGGTGAGCAGGGCGGTGAACCTGGGCTGGAATCCTTTTAACATACCGAAGGCGTTGGGCGCATATATTGATGTACCGGTAAAGGCTGCCAATGACGCCAATGCGGCGGCTTTCGGCGAGATGTGGCAGGGCGGCGGCAAGGGCTTTTCCAATCTGGTTGCCGTGACGCTGGGAACCGGCGTGGGCGGCGGCATTATCGTGGATGGAAACATTCTCACCGGAGCTTCCGGCGGCGGCGGGGAAATCGGTCATATCCATATCGAAGACGCCGAGGCGGAAAGCTGCGGCTGTGGAAAAAAGGGCTGTCTGGAGCAGTACGCCTCCGCCACGGGTATTGTGCGTCTGGCGAGAAGACGTCTGGAAAAGGATGACACACCCAGTGTCCTGCGGGAAGGAGAGGTTTCCGCCAGAACGGTTTTCGACGCGGTGAAGGCGGGAGACAGAGTGGCCGTGGAGATCGCGGAGCAGTTTGGCGAATACCTGGGAAAAGGGCTGGCAAATGTGGCCAGTGTGGTGAATCCGGAGGTGTTTGTCATTGGCGGCGGCGTATCCAAGGCGGGTGAGATTCTGTTCCAATTTGTGGAACCGGCGTTTCAGAGGTACGCGTTCCCCGCATGCCGGAATACGGCATTCACCCTGGCGAAGCTGGGCAATGATGCGGGCATTTACGGGGCGGCAGGGCTTATTTTAAATTAAAAAATTTTTAGATCGAAGAGAAGAGACGGAACTGGAATAAAAACAGCCTCGGATCGGAGGCGCCCGGAAGGGATTTCAGACGCGAAGGCGGCTGAACATCACTTCCAGGGAAAAGGGCGCCGAAGAGAAGAGACGGAACTGGAATAAGAACAGCCTCGGATCGGAGGCGCCCGGAAGGGATTTCAGACGCGAAAGCGGCTGAACATCACTTCCAGGGAAAAGGGCGCCGAAGAGAAGAGACGGAACTGGAATAGGAAAGACAACAATGATCAGTGCAGCAGTAATCGAGGCTTTACAGGGATACGTCCCGGAAGAAAATATCAGTTTGCAGGAGAAGATGGCAGGTCACACCACTTTTCGAATCGGTGGACCTGCTGATTGCTTTTTGCAGTTGGAGAGCGAAGAACAGCTACAGAAGGTTCAGAAGTATCTGAATCTGGTGGAGGAGCCTTATTTTATCCTGGGCAATGGAAGTAATTTACTGGTCAGTGACAGGGGATATCAGGGCATCATATTACAGATCGGACAAAAGATGGGCCGTATCCAGGTCAGCGGAAACACCATCGTCGCCCAGGCGGGAGCTCCGCTGTCGCAGGTTTCGAAAGCGGCTTATGAGCACGGTCTTTCCGGGCTGGAATTTGCCGCCGGAATCCCCGGCACGGTAGGCGGAGGCGTGGTGATGAACGCAGGCGCTTACGGCGGCGAGATGAGCCAGGTTGTGACCATGGTGCGGGTGGTCGATAAAAACGGCGAGATCATGGAGCTGGATAACAGTACCATGGAATTTGACTATCGCTACAGTGCCATCAAGAAATACCCCTTTACCGTGACGGAGGTCACAATGAAGCTGACAGAGGGGAACAAAGAGGAGATCCGGGCCAGGATCAGGGAACTGGTAGCAAAGAGAAGGGAAAAGCAGCCCCTGGATTATCCGAGTGCGGGCAGCACCTTTAAACGGCCGGAGGGACACTTTGCAGGGAAACTGATCATGGATGCCGGCTTGCGGGGGTTCCAGATCGGGGGCGCCCGAGTGTCTGATAAGCACTGTGGTTTCATTGTCAATACGGGGAACGCTACCGCGGAGGATGTGAAAGACGTGATAGCGGAGGTGCAGGCCCGGGTAAAAGAACTGTTTCGTGTGGAACTGGAGCCGGAGATCATATTTTTGTGACCGGATTTAAGGCTGATTCTTGAAGATTCCTTATAACAGGAGATGAATAACAGATGAGATTTGTCATAGTGACCGGAATGAGCGGCGGCGGGAAAAGCACGGCCTTGAAAATGCTGGAGGATGTGGGTTTTTACTGTGTGGATAATCTGCCCGTATCCCTGATCGAGAAGTTCGTGGAGCTGGTATCCGTGCCCGGCAGCGAGATCAACAGGGTGGCCCTGGGGCTGGATGTCCGCGCGGATCAGTCTTTTGAAGAGACCACGAAGATCCTGGATCAGCTCAGGGAGGCAGGATACAATTTTGAGATCCTGTTTATGGACGCCAGTGAAGCCTCCCTGATCAAACGATACAAGGAGACCCGGCGCGTTCATCCCCTGGCGGTGGACGGCAGGGTGGAAGAAGGCGTGAAAAAGGAGCGGAAGGTGTTGGAAAATGTCCGGAAAAATGCGGATTATGTCCTTGACACCTCCAAGCTTCTGACCAGGGAACTGAAAGAGGAACTGGACCGCATTTTTGTGAAGAATGAAGAATATAATAGTCTCATGGTAACGGTAATGTCCTTCGGCTTTAAACACGGCATACCCGCGGACGCCGACCTGGTGTTTGACGTGCGTTTCCTGCCGAATCCTTTTTATATCGATGAATTGAAGAAAAAGACAGGAAATGACAGGGAAGTGCAGGATTACGTGATGGGCTTTCCGGAGGCTGAGACCTTTATGGAGAAGCTGACCGACCTGATACAGTTTCTGATCCCCAACTATGTCAAAGAGGGAAAGTATCAGCTGGTGGCAGCCATCGGCTGTACCGGAGGGAAGCATAGAAGCGTTACCCTTGCCAACGAGTTGTACAAGCGTATGAAGGACAAGGGAAAATACGGTATGAAGCTGTACCACCGGGACATTATGAATCAGGGGACTTAAGGGATGTCATTTTCAGGAGAGGTAAAGGCAGAACTGACCAGGCATATCAGCCCTGCGAGACACTGTCAGCTGGCAGAGCTGGCGGCCATTGTAAGCTTCTGCGGACAATTCGGACGTGAGAAGGATGGAAAATATACCATCGGCTTTCAGACCGAAAATGATGCATTAGTCAAAAAAGGCTTTACATTATTAAAAAAATTGTATAATATAGAAAATGGTGTTTCGCTGACGGAACAGGAAGTACGGGATATCATGCAGAAGGCGGGCGGCGTGGGGCAGCCGGTCAGTCCGCTGACAATAAAGAACACGTGCTGTAAGAGGGCGTTCCTGAGAGGCGCTTTTCTCAGCGCAGGCTCCATGAGCGATCCCCGAAAGGGGTATCATCTGGAATTTGTCTGTAGTAATGAGGAACAGGCGGCACAGCTGCAGCAGGTCATGCGCAGGTTTGACATAGAGGCGAAGATTGTCCTTCGCAAAAAGTATTATGTGGTTTACCTGAAAGAGGGTTCCGCCATCGTGGATTTGCTGAATGTCTGTGAGGCACCGGTCTCACTGATGAACCTGGAGAATATGAGGATTATCAAGGAGATGCGTAATTCCGTTAACAGACGGGTGAACTGTGAGACGGCAAATATATCAAAGACGGTGAATGCCTCAGCGAGACAGATTGAGGATATTGAATATATCAGAAAACATTATGGATTTGAGAAGCTTTCCGGGACTTTGCGGGAGATGGCGGAGGTAAGGCTGGAGAATCCGGATGCCCCCCTGAAAGAATTGGGAGAGTACCTGACTCCAACCGTTGGAAAATCCGGTGTCAATCATCGACTGCGTAAGTTGAGTGAGCTTGCTGAAAGGTTAAGACAGAGTGAAATATAAAGTGCGCAGCGGTGAAAGGCGCAAGGAGGAGCAAGTTATGACAAAGAGGAACATTCAGGTAAGACTGGAGAATGGGCTGGAGGCAAGACCTATAGCGCACCTGGTGCAGGAGGCCAGCAAGTATGACAGCACCATCTATATTATCTCCGAGGGTAAAAAGGTCAATGCCAAGAGTATCATGGGCATGATGAGCCTGGGACTGGACAGCGGTGAGGACCTGGAGGTGGCCGCGGAGGGATTGGATGAACAGGCCGCAGTGGAGGGAATTGAAAGCTTTCTCAGCGGCAAGGCAGCCGCAGCAAAATAGGATGATACAAGTCAGACCCGGAAAGCTTTGCCTTCCGGGTCTGCTTATCATATGGGGGAGGAGGCGCCCATGGATAAAAAGTTATTATTTGTCTATAATCCAAAGGCGGGCAAGGCCCGGATCAGGACGAAGCTTGCGGATATTCTGGAGGTGTTTGCCAGAGACGGTTATGAACTTACGGTCTGTCCCACGCAGAAGCAGGGGGATGCCTGCAGGATCGTGGCAGGCCGGTCAAGGGAGTATGACCTGGTGGTGTGCAGCGGCGGGGACGGCACCCTGGACGAAACGGTGACGGGTATGATGCAGAGCGGTTTCCGAACGCCTGTGGGGTATATTCCCGCAGGCAGTACCAATGACTTCGGGGGCAGCCTGGCCCTGCCGAAGAACATGGTGCAGGCAGCCCAGACCATAGTGGAGGGCAGGAATTTCCCCTGTGACATGGGCGCCTTCAACGAGGATGTATTTGTCTATATTGCGGCTTTCGGGCTGTTTACGGATGTGTCCTATGAGACAGGACAGGATATGAAAAATGTATTGGGGCATATGGCGTACATCCTGGAGGGGATGAAGCGCCTGCCGGCCATTAAATCCTATCCCATGCGCGTTTGTTATGAGGATAAGGCCATAGAGGATGATTTTATTTTCGGAATGATCACAAATTCCGTCTCTGTGGGAGGCTTTAAGAATATCACCGGTAAGAATGTGAAGCTGGATGACGGCGTCTTTGAGGTGACGCTGATCAAAAAGCCGAAAAATCCGGTGGAACTGAATAATATCATGCTGTCGCTGTTGAACCGCGCCATTGACACCAAGTCCATGTACTGTTTCCGGACGGCGGAGCTGGAACTGGAATCACCGGAGCCTGTGGCCTGGACGCTGGACGGGGAAAACGGCGGCGCACATAAGGATGTACGCATTAAAAATCTCCACCATGCCATAGAGATCCGGGTGAAGAACGGATAATAAAGTATTCCATTTTTGTGGGAAATATGGTATATTTATAAAAACAAAAATTGTAACCGTAAAGAACAGAGTTCTGAACAGTTGCGAGGATTCCCTGCTGGGAATGAAAATTAAATGAGAAATCGGAGGTATGTATTATGTTAGTTTCTGCAACAGACATGTTGAAGAAGGCGAAGGCTGGTCATTATGCCGTGGGCCAGTTCAATATTAACAATCTGGAATGGACAAAGTCCATTCTGCTCACTGCGAAGGAATGCAGATCACCTGTTATCCTTGGCGTGTCCGAGGGCGCAGGCAAGTACATGGGCGGCTATCACGCGGTTGTAGGTATGGTGAACGGCCTGCTGAAGGATCTGGATATCGACGTACCTGTAGCGCTGCATCTGGATCACGGTTCTTTCGAAGGATGCTATAAATGTATCGAGGCAGGTTTTTCTTCCATTATGTTTGACGGTTCCCACTACCCCATCGATGAGAATGTGGCTAAGACTACCGAACTGGTTAAAGCTGCCCACGGCAAGGGAATGTCCATCGAAGCGGAGGTAGGTTCCATCGGCGGCGAGGAAGACGGCGTGGTAGGCATGGGCGAGTGCGCCGATCCCAAGGAGTGCAAGGCCATCGCCGATCTGGGTGTTGATTTCCTGGCGGCAGGCATCGGCAATATCCATGGCAAATATCCCGCAAACTGGAAGGGATTAAGCTTTGAGACACTGGATGCGGTACAGCAGCTCACAGGGGAACTTCCCCTGGTGCTCCACGGCGGTACAGGCATCCCTGCTGATATGATCAAGAAAGCGATCAGCCTGGGCGTGGCGAAAATCAATGTAAATACAGAATGCCAGCTTTCCTTTGCGGATGCTACCCGTAAGTACATTGAGGCAGGCAAGGATCTGGAAGGCAAGGGCTTCGATCCCCGTAAGCTCCTGGCTCCAGGTGCGGAGGCAATCAAAGCGACCGTCAAGGAGAAGATGGAACTGTTCGGATCTGTCGGTAAGGCTGACTGACATGGATATATGATGGTATAAAGAAAACAAAATGCCCCTTGAATGGATAATTCCACTCAGGGGGCTATTTTTGTACTTGTGCGTATATATTCTGAATATTTTATGAAGATTCCGAAATAAAGTATGAAGTCTTTGGAAGAACTGCTTAAATTCATACCGAAAGGATTTAAGGTTCTCTTAACCCTATTGAATCCAGGAAAAAATCCGTTTATACTGTGCCCTGTAAGGCAAAACGCCATGTGTGGAACTGCATGCTGTGTGGAACTGCATGCTGCGTGGAACCGCATAGTGTGTGGGCAGACATAGCGCACGGCAACTGGGCGTTTTGCGGGGATTACACATGAAAAAAAGAAGGTAGTGTCAAGTAGTCTATGAAAAAACCGGGCCGAAAAAATAGGCTCAACT